>JAIEPP010000605.1 GCA_019748335.1 Xanthobacteraceae bacterium | reverse complement strand
GCCACGAAGCCGTTTGCGGCGGCGCTGGCTGCGATCGCGCCGCTGCATTCGGCCGCGATCGTCAGCAGCGGCGCCGACGATCCCGGCGCGATCGCATTCGCTGATATCGCCGCCACGCCGGAAACGCTCGACGTCGCACAAGCGTTTGCAGCGGTGACGCCGGATACGATCGCAAAATTTCTGTTCACCTCCGGCTCGACCGGCACGCCGAAGGCCGTGATCAACACCCAGCGCATGCTGACCTCGAGCCAGCAGGCCAAGGCGCAGACCTGGTCGTTCCTGGAACAGAGCGGCGATCTCGTGATTCTCGACTGGCTGCCGTGGAGCCACACGTTTGGCGCCAACCACAATTTCAACCTGGTGCTGCGCAACGGCGGTACGCTCTATGTCGATGGCGGCAAGCCGGCGCCGGGATTGTTCGCGACCTCGCTGGCCAACCTGAAAAGCGTGATGCCGACGGTCTATTTCAACGTGCCGCGCGGCTTTGACATGCTGATCGCGGCGCTGCGCGGCGACGACGAGTTGCGGCGGCGGTTTTTCGGCGAGGTCAAATTCGCCTTTTATGCCGGCGCGGCGTTGCCGCAAAATCTCTGGGATGCGCTGGAAGAACTTTCGATCAAGACCGTCGGCCGCGCGTTGCCGATGGTGTCGGCCTGGGGTTCGACCGAAACTTCGCCGCTGGCGACCGATTGTCATTTCCAGGCCCGGCGCTCCGGAAATATCGGTGTGCCGATCCCCGGCACCGAATTGAAGCTGGTGCCATCAGGCGACAAGCTCGAAGTGCGCGTGCGCGGGCCGAACGTGACGCCGGGCTACTGGAAGGCGCCGGACCTGACCGCGCAGGCCTTCGATACCGAAGGTTTTTACCTGATCGGCGACGCTGTGACCTTTGCCGATCCCGCGCGCCCCGAACTCGGACTGTTTTTCGACGGCCGCGTCGCCGAGGATTTCAAGCTCAATTCCGGCACCTGGGTCAATGTCGGCAATCTGCGTGTCGCCGGGATCGCGGCCCTGGCGCCGTTGGTGCAGGACATCGTCGTCACCGGCCATGGCGGCGATGAAGTCCGCTTTCTGGTATTTCCGAACATCGCGGCCTGCCGCGCTTATGCCGGCCTGCCCGACAGCGTCGACGTCAAGGACGTGATCGGCCACGACAAGGTTCGATCAGGCATCGCGCAGGGCCTGGCGAAACTCAGGGCGCAGAGCGGCAACTCGTCCGGTCACGCCACGCGCGCACTGTTGCTGGCCGAACCCGCCTCCGTCGACGGCGGCGAGATCACCGACAAGGGCTACATCAACCAGCGCGCGGTGCTGACCCGGCGTGCCGGTGCGGTCGCCGTGCTGGATGACGATGGCTCAATCGAATGGATCGGCTGCGCCGGCTGAAGCGTTGATCTCAGTCGCTGTCGTGCGTCCCGAACGGCGCCGATACGGCATCGAGATTGCCATGGACCCGACGCAACAGCCCGATCAGCATTTCCTGCTCCTCCTTGCGCAAGCATGATAGCAGGCGCCGCTCGCGCTCCTGCGCCACGATGAAGACCTTATCATGCGTCGCGCGTCCTCTTGGCGTCAGCGAGATCGAATGCGTCCGCGCGTCTCGCCGGTCCGCTCTGATCCTGATCATGCCTCGCGCCTGCAGTACCGCGAGGGTGCGACTGACCGGGCCCTTGTCGAAACCGATGACCTGGCAGATGCGCGCGGCGGATATGTTCGGTTCGATCGCAAGCTGCGAAAGGATCCGCCATTCGGTGACGTTGACGCCGAAGCGCTTCTGGTACAGTGCCGTGGCGGTACGCGACAGCTTGTTGGCGATGAAGGTGATGAGGGCGGGAACGTAACGATCGAGATCGAGGGTCAGATCCTCCTGCCTGGTTTCATCAGCCGCCGCCGTTGGTTTCGTTCTGCGCATGATCGTTTGAACCCACCCCGTTCCGTGACGGCCGACCGCGCTGCCGCGGTCTGCGGTCCACGACCCAGAGATAGCAGACCCGGCGCGACAACGACATTGCAACGGAGGCCCGCACGGCCGCGCGCCAGCGCGCTCACGTCACCACCTTGCTGCTGCCCTGCGTGATCAGCCGCGCGGCGCGCTGGTCGCGGGCGTGGATCCACATCCAGCTCAGCGCCACCGACAGGCGATTGCGCAGGCCGATCAGGAAGTAGATGTGGGCGATGCCCCAGATCCACCAGGCGAGGTTGCCGCGCAGCTTGATGCGGCCGAAATCGATCACCGCCTTGCGCTTGCCGATCTGCGCCAGGCTGCCGGCATGCTTGTACTTGAAGGGTGGCAGCGTTCCGCCGTTCAGGCGCGCCTTGATCAGGGATGCCACATAGCGCCCCTGCTGCTTCGCCGCCGGTGCGATCCCGGGCACCGGATGGCCGTCGGGACCCGCAACGGTCACGGTGTCGCCGATAGCGAAGATGTCGGGATGACTGGGCACGGTGAGGTCCGCCTTGACCTGCAGCCGATAGGCGCGGTCGGCGGGCGCATTGAGCCATTCCGCCGCGCGTGAAGCGCGCACGCCAGCGGCCCAGATGATGGTTCGCGCCTCCAGCCGGTTGCCGCCGTAGACGACGCCATCGGCCGAGCATTCGGTGACGGGCTGTCCGAGCACCACCTCGACGCCAATCTCCTCCAGCGAGCGCTGTGCGTAGGCGGAGAGATCCTCGGGGAAGCCTGCGAGCACGCGCGGGCCGGCCTCGACCAGCACCACGCGGGCCTTGCTGGTGTCGATGTTGCGAAAGTCCGGCGCCAGCGTGTCCTTGGCGAGATCGGCGATGGTGCCCGCCATTTCGACGCCGGTCGGTCCCGCGCCGATGATGACGAAGGTCAACAGCGCCGCGCGCCGCGCCGGATCGCTCTCGCGCTCGGCGCGCTCGAAGGCGACCAGGATGCGCCGCCGCAGCGTGGTGGCGTCTTCCAGCGTCTTCAGGCCCGGCGCAAACGGCTCCCATTCGTCATGGCCGAAATAGGCATGGCGCGCGCCGGTGGCGAGCACCAGCGTGTCATAGGGCACCGCATCGCCGTCATCGAGCAGCACGCGCTTCTGTTCGGCGTTGACGCCGCTCACATTGGCGAACAGGGTCGTCACCTCGCGCCGGCCGCGTACGAGATAGCGGATCGGCCAGGCGATTTCGGAAGTCGCCAGCGATGCGGTGGCGACCTGATAGAGCAGCGGCTGGAACAGATGGTGGTTACGGCGATCGATCAGCGTGATCCGGACCGGCGCGCCGGCAAGGCCGAAGACGGTTTCCAGCCCGCCAAAACCGGCGCCGACGATCACCACGCGGTGGGCTTCTTTTGGCGCTGTCGTCATGGGATCACGACCTCGGTTTCGGATGTCTCCGTGCCCCGATTATGTATGCATTCGCCGTGCCGGTCCAAGACGTGTTTGCCAACAAGACGTGTTTGCCAAATCGACCGATCGCGAAAGCGTATCACCGGCGGCGAATGTGGCCGAAAAAATTTTCGTCGGCACCGTATCCTTTATCTGACCCAAAACGTCCTTGGGGTCGAGGCGCGATGATGCGCCAGGAATAGGGTGAAGGAGAGCACGATGAAACGGACCCTGATCAGATACAAAACCAGGCCGGAAATGGCCGACAAGAACGCCGAACTGGTTGCGGCGGTATTCGCCGAGCTGAAGGCGGCGCAGCCGGACGGCGTGCGCTACATGACGCTGCGGCTGGAGGACGATACGTTCATCCATTTCGTTGAGAGCGCAGCGGATGACAGCGGGTTGCCGAAACTGGCGGCATTCCAGGCGTTCCAGAGCGGCATACGGGATCGCTGCGTCGAGCCGCCGATGCCCCGTGGGCTACCGTGGTCGGCAACTACCGCATGCTGGGCGAGGGTTAGGCAGGGCGCCATGGAATTGCAATGACCGAGCTCCCCGAGACATCAGCCGTCGATATCGCGAGCCTGCTGGTCGCGATGCGCCCAAAGCTGCATCGCTATTGCGCGCGCATGGTCGGCTCGGTGATCGACGGCGAGGATGTGTTGCAGGATGCGCTGATCAAGGCGGTGGAGGCGCATGCCTCCGCCACCGGGATCGGCAATCCCATCGGAAATCCCGAGGGCTGGCTGTTTCGCATCGCGCACAACACCGCGCTGGATTTCCTACGCAAGCGCCAGCGGCAGCAAGCGCTTGAGGGCGAAGCGGAGGTGGATATGATGCCGGACCAGCTCGATGCCGTGGAAAGCCGCCAGATCGCCAGCGCCAGCCTGCGCACCTTCATGCGGCTGCCGGTGGCGCAGCGCGCCAGCGTGATCCTGACGGACGTGCTCGGCTGCTCCTTGCACGAAATCCGCGAGGTGATGGATTGCAGCCTTCCGGCGGCCAAGGCCGCGCTGCATCGCGGGCGAACGCGGCTGCGCGAATATGCCGGCGAGCCCGAAGACACGCCGCAACAGCGGCTGTCGGAAGGCGATCGAGCGCGGCTCGGCGCCTACGTAACTCATTTCAACGCGCGCGATTTCGATGCGATCCGCGCCATGATATCAGACGATGTCAGGCTGGATCTCGTCAGCAAGACCCGCCTGAACGGCAAGGCCGAAGTGTCCCGCTATTTCGGCAACTATTCCAGCGTCAGCGACTGGCATCTGGCGCCGGGGCTGGTCGAGGGCCATCCCGCCATCCTGGTATTCGATCCTGATGACCGCGATTCAGGCCCGAAGTATTTCGTGCTGCTGAACTGGGCGGACGGCAAGGTAGCCAACATCCGCGATTTCCGCCATGCGGCTTATGTCATCGACGGTGCGGAATATTCGATCTGACGTCAGTCCGGGGTCGTCCGGGCTGCCGTTGTGCCGCTCGGACGATTAATCGCAGCGGCAGCCGCTATTCGTGTTCGGGCCGCCCGGCATAGCCGCAATAGCCGTGCTGAATGACCTTGTTGTCGCTGCCCTGGAGGTGTGACAGCTGGAACTGGCGCCAGCCCATGCAATCCCCGGCGATGCAATGATACATCTTTTCGGAGTTCTGGAATCCGTCGGTCATGGTGTTGTGATGGCGGTTGTGGCCGTCAATGCGCACGTGCGGACACCATTTTTCGCGCGCGACCTCTTCACTCATCAACATGTCAATTTCTCCGTTCGCGTCGAACCTTGGCGGCAAACGCGTTAAACCGACGTAAAGCTGAATCGGCCGCTGCCCGCGCCTGGGGTGGGTAGGCAAATCTGCAATCCGGGGGGGCCGGCAACGAGCCCGGGCGGGGAGCGTGCTCACCGCGGCCGAAATCGCCACCGGTCACGCGCGCGGTCCGGACGGTGGCGGGTCTGCCCGGATTTTCGGGTTTAGCCCCGAGGTTGCCGGGGCAACCAACTGCGACAATCCTGCTTCCCAGGGTGAACTATAATTCTTGCCATCCGCGCCATCGGCGAATTATGGTGCAGGCCGCTCGGGTATGAGCCGAAGGTTCTAAGGGGTTCCTGCGGTTCGTGCTTGCTGCCGTCTTGCGATTTCGCGCACAAAATACCTCACCCGATAAGAGGCGCGCGGGACAAGCGCTGCCCGCCACCCGGCTGGGCGGATTGGTTCGAAATTTGAGGAGGGGAGTGACTATGAAAACGGCATTCTGGCTGGCAGGCGTCGCGGCTTTGGCGCTGGCGCAGCCCGCGTTCGCTGGCGACACCATCAAGATCGGCTTCGTCTCGACCTTCAGCGGCCCGACCGCTGTGATCGGCAACGACATGCGCAACTCGTTCGAGCTGGCGCTGGATCATCTCGGACGCAAGATGGGCGGCAAGCCGGTCGAAGTCATTTACGAGGACGACGGCCAGAAGCCGGATGTCGGCAAGCAGAAGACCGAAAAACTGATCCAGTCCGACAAGGTCGATTTCATCGCCGGTTACATCTGGTCGAACGTGCTGCTGGCTTCGCTGAAGACCGCGGTCGACGCCAAGACCTTCCTGATCTCGGCCAATGCCGGACCGTCGCAGCTCGCCGGCGAACTCTGCTCGCCCTATGTGTTCTCGACCTCCTGGCAGAACGACCAGACGCCGCAGGCGATGGGCCTCTACATGAACCAGAAGGGCGTCAAGTCGGTATTCCTGATCGGCCCGAACTATGCCGCCGGCAAGGACATGCTGGCCGGCGTCAAGAGCACGTTCAAGGGCGAGGTGGTCGGCGAGGAATACACGGTGTGGCCGAGCCAGCTCGACTTCTCCGCCGAACTGACCAAAGCCAAGAACTCCAAGGCCGAGTCGATCTTCGTGTTCTATCCGGGTGCCGCCGGCGTCCAGTTCCTCAACCAGTATGCCCAGGCCGGCATCAAGGCACAGATGCCGCTCTATACCGCGTTCACCGTCGACGAATTGTCGCTGCCGCTGCAGAAGGACAACGCGATCGGCGTCCCCGGCGCGCAGGAATGGGTCAACGACCTGCCGAACGCCGAGAACAAGCGCTTCGTCGAGGACTACCGCAAGAAGTACACCGGCCTGCGTCCGACCTATTACGGCGCGCAAGCCTATGACGCCGCCCAGCTCATCAACAGCGCGGTCGTCGCGGTCAAGGGCGATACCGACAAGAAGGACGCGATGAAGGCCGAGATGGAGAAGGCCAACTTCAAGTCGCTACGCGGCCCGTTCAAATACGGCAACAACCACATTCCGATCCAGAACTTCTACCTGCAGGACGTGGTCAAGGGCGCCGATGGCGAACTCTCGCTCAAGACGGTGGCCACCATCGTCAAGGACGACCAGGATCGCTTCCACGACAAATGCCCGATGAAGTGAGGGTTGGCACGGCTGGTGCATAATGAGCGCTGCTGCTTACCTCGCCCCGCTTGCGGGGAGAGGCGTAGGCCGCCTTCAGCGGCCGTCTTTAAGAAGGAACGCCGAGGCAAGCCTCGGCTATCGCGAAGCGCCGGGTGAGGGGGACTATCCACGCATTCGCTGCTCGTTGAGAGAGCCCCTCGCCCCTCTCCCCGCAAGCGCGGGGCGAGGGAGATCAGCCAGCGGCAGTGCCTGTGTGCTGCCGCTGTTTTGTTTCCGCCCAAAGTATAGGGATCCATGCTCGTCCTCGTCGAACAATCGCTGAACGGCCTGCAGTTCGGCCTGTTGCTGTTCCTGCTGGCGGCCGGGCTGACGCTGGTGTTCGGCATCATGGATTTCGTCAACCTGGCGCACGGTTCGCTCTACATGATGGGCGCCTATTTCGCCGCGACCTTCGTGGCGTGGACCGGCAGCTTCGTGTTCGGCATCGTGCTGGCGCTCGGCGCCACGCTGCTGCTCGGGATCGTGCTGGAATATGTCGCGCTGAGACATCTCTACGGTCGCGACCATCTCGACCAGGTGCTGGCGACCTTCGGTCTGATTTTGTTCTTCAATGACGCGGTGCGGCTGATCTGGGGCCCGGCCGGTCTGGCGCTGCCGCTGCCGGCCTGGCTGACGGTGCCGGTGCAGATCATGCCCGGCGTGTCCTATCCCGCGTATCGTCTCTCCATCATCGCAGTCGCGCTCGCGGTCGCCGCGATGCTCTATGTCGTGGTCATGCGGACCCGCATCGGCATGCTGATCCGCGCCGGCGCTTCGAACCGCGAGATGATCGGCGCGCTCGGCATCAACATCAAGCTGCTGTTCACGCTGGTGTTCGGCCTTGGCGCAGCCCTCGCCGGCCTCGCCGGTCTGATGCAGGCGCCGATCCTCACCGTACAGATCGGCATGGGCGAGAACATTCTGATTCTCGCCTTTGTCATCATCGTCATCGGCGGCATCGGCTCGATCCGTGGCGCGTTTCTGGCCGCGATCTTTGTCGGCATGATCGATACGCTCGGCCGCGCCTTCCTGCCGGATCTCTTGCGCAAGGTGCTGAGCTCCGCCGCCGCCTCGACCGCGGCGCCCGCTCTGTCGTCGATGCTGATCTATTTGTTGATGGCGATCGTGCTGGTGGTACGGCCGGAGGGGCTGTTTCCGGCCGCCAAGCGATGAATTTTTCCTTCAACGCCCGTAACGTCGTGGTGGCGCTGGTCGTGCTCGGGCTCTCCTTGCTGCCGGTCTACTCCGCGCTGTCAGGCAACATCTTCATCCTGACGCTGTTCACCCGCATCGTGATCTTCGCGCTGGCCGCCGCCAGCCTCAACCTCATCATGGGCTATGGCGGCATGATGAGCTTTGGCCATGCCGCCTATCTCGGTATCGGCGGCTACGCGGTCGGCATTCTGGCATTCGAAGGCATCGGTTCCGGCTTCATCCAGTGGCCGGTCGCGGTCGCGGCGTCAGCGCTCTATGGCCTCGTGATCGGCGCACTCAGTCTGCGCACCCGCGGCGTCTACTTCATCATGATCACGCTCGCCTTTGCGCAGATGGCATTTTACATCGCCTCGGGGCTTTCGCGCTATGGCGGCGACGATGGTCTCACCATCTACAAGCGCAGCGATTTCGGCGGCCTGATCAACCTGTCGAACCGGGTGCAGTTCTACTATCTCTGTCTCGGCTGTTTGTTCGGCGGCATCTATCTGATCTGGCGCATCGTCAATTCGCGCTTCGGCATGGTGGTGCAGGGCATTCGTTCCAACGAGCAGCGCATGCAGGCGATCGGTTATCATGCCAACCGCTACCGGCTGGTCTGCTTCGTCATCTCCGGGATGATCTGCGGCCTCGCCGGCGCGCTGCTTGCCAACAATACCGACTTCATCAGCCCGGCCGGGATGTACTGGACCCGCTCCGGCGAGCTGATGGTGATGGTGGTCTTCGGCGGCATGGGCTCGCTGTTCGGCCCGGTCATCGGCACGATCGTGTTTCTGTTGCTGGAAGAAGTGCTGTCGCAGTTCACCGAATACTGGGCGCTGATCATGGGGCCGCTGCTGCTGCTGATCGTGCTGTTCGCGCGCGGCGGCATCATGGGCCTGCTCGGGAGGATGAGCCGTGATTGATTCCCTGGCTGATCCCTTGCTCCGCGTCGAAAATCTGGTCCGGCGCTTCGGCGGCATCCTCGCCACCGACAACCTGTCGCTCGATGTCGCGCCGGGCGAACTGCACGCCATCATCGGTCCCAACGGCGCCGGCAAGACCACGCTGATCAGCCAGCTCACCGGCCAGGTGATGCCGAATTCCGGAGCGATCCATTTCGCCGGGCGCAACGTCACCCATTTGCCGTCCTACAAGCGCAGCCGGCTTGGGCTGGCGCGCTCGTTCCAGATCACCTCGCTACTCCCTGATTTTTCGGCGTGCGACAATGTCGCGCTGGCGGCGCAGGCGCATGACGGACACTCGTTCCGGTTCTGGGGTGCCGCGCGCAAGGAGCCGGGGCTGCGCAATGCGGCGCAGGCCGCGCTGAAGCGCGTCGGCCTTGAAAAACGCGCCGACGTGCCGGTGTCCGAACTGAGCCATGGCGAACAGCGCGAGCTCGAGCTGGCGGTGGCGCTCGCCACCAAACCGCAATTGCTGCTGCTGGACGAGCCGATGGCCGGCCTCGGCGTCACCGAGTCCGCACGCATGGTGGCGCTGCTGAAGGAATTGCGGCGTGAGGTCACCATCGTGCTGGTCGAACACGACATGGAAGCGGTGTTCGCGCTCGCCGACCGCATCACGGTGCTGGTCTACGGTCGCGTCATCGCCTCGGGCCTGCCCGACGCGATCCGCAACAACGACGAAGTCAAGCGCGCCTATCTCGGCGACCAGCATGCGGTGACCAGCCATGCTTGACAAGAATTCGGTTGAAACCGCGCCGCTGCTGGAAGTCGACGGGATCGAGACCTGCTATGGCCTGAGCCAGGTGCTGTTTGGCCTTTCGCTGTCCGTTCGCTCCGGCGAAATGGTCGCCTTGATGGGCCGCAACGGCATGGGCAAGACCACCACCATCCGCTCCATCATGGGCATGACGCCGGCCCGTGCGGGCACCATCCGCTTCGGCGGTCAGCAGGTGCGCGGTCAGCCGTCGTATAAAATTGCCAAGCTTGGAATCGGCCTGGTGCCGGAAGGCCGCCAGATCTTTCCGAACCTGACGGTGCGCGAAAATCTGGTCGCGGCGTCCGGCAATCGCCTCGGCGCGTCCGATCCCTGGACCATCGAGAAAATCCACGCGCTGTTTCCGCGTCTTGCCGAACGCGGCGGCAACATGGGCGTGACGCTGTCGGGCGGCGAGCAGCAGATGCTGGCGATCGGCCGGGCGCTGATGACCAATCCGAAGCTGTTGATTCTGGATGAGGCCACCGAAGGCCTTGCGCCCTTGATCCGCGAGGAAATCTGGAGCTGCCTGTCGATGCTGAAGGCGCGCGGGCAATCGGTGCTGGTCATCGACAAGAACGTCGGCAATCTGTCGCGCATCGCCGATCGCCACTACATCATCGAGCGCGGCCGCACGGTGTGGAGCGGCACGTCAGAGCAGTTGATCGCGGAGCCGGATCTGCAGCACCGGTATCTGGGGATTTGAGGAGCCGGCGGGTTGCACCTTGGCTCCTTGCCGGCATTCACCCCGACTGCCATCGCTATCTAACTTGAAAACGGGAAGGTGGTGCCCCACCCGGGCCCGCCCATTGATCTCTGTCAAATGCGCGCCGGCGCAGGTCTCTTAGAATATTTTTTGGCTTCACTGATCCACATGGAGGTGAAGCCGTTCATGAAGGGAGACTCGCATGACCGGCCATATGCCGCCCATTCCACCGGGCAATCAGAGCAACAAGGGTCCAAAACAAGCCGATGATGCGGCGCGGGATACGTCGAAAAAGCCGTCGCATACCGAAAACACCAATGAGCAGGGTGATACCGCCAATATCAAGCAGAACACCACCAACAAGGGCAAATACCACGGGGGACGGAAGTAGCCTGTAGCGGCACACGGATCGCGGAGGTACTCGGAATGAAACGGCCAAGACATGATGTTTCGGACGAGCAGCAGACGAGAAGCGCGGAGCGGGCGAATGTGCCGCCAACCAGCGGTTTCGCGATGGTCGTCGACGGACATTTCAAGACGCAGTTCGTGGACGTCGATTCCGCAAGAAAAGCCACGCAGGACTTGCTTGCCAAATACCCGATGCTGCAAATCCAGATTTACGATGCCTCGACCAGGCAGCGCACGACGATAAAATAATCCGGATTGTCTGGGGGGAGGTGTGGAGCGGCACCGGCGAACAGTTGATCGCGGAGCCGGATCTGCAGCACCGATATCTCGGGATCTAGGCCGATTCGGTCTTCGATCGGCTTCCCTTCTTTCGCCCGCGCGGCTTGGTCGGCGCTTTCCCCCTTGGCCGTGTTCCGGCGCCGATCGATTTTTCGATCGAACGCAAACGTTGCTCGAGCCTCGGCATCGCGAAATCGATAAAGGCACGTAATTTGGCCGGCAATAGCCGGTTGGATGCATAAACCAGGTTGACGGGCGTGGTCTGGCACTCGAACTGGCTGAGCAGGACCACTAGCCTGCCTTCGCGGATGGCTTCCGCGGCCTGGTAGCTCGTCACCTGAACGATACCCAATCCGGCCTCGGCGGCGGCGAGGGCGGATTCTGCGATGGTCGTCGTCATCCGGATATGGATCGGAAACGTCTGGTCCACGCCCATTTCCCGAAACCACCACGTGCTGGCTGGCCCAAGCGCCGACCATGCAATGCAGTCATGGCTAGCGAGGTCGCGCGGATGTTTGGGAGCGCCGCGGCGCGCCAGATAATCCGGGCTTGCGGAGAGAACGATCCGGATATGGCCGAGCGTGCGCGCGATCAGGCTGCTGTCCGCCAGCTCCGCGATGCGCAACGCCGCATCGACATGCTCCTCGGCGAGATTGACGACGCGATCGACCAGCATCAGCCGCAAATTGATATCGGGGTAGGCGGTCAGGAATTCGAGTGCGACCGGCTGCAGATGCAGGCGCCCAAAGCCCGCAGGCGCTGTTACGGTGAGATCGCCTTTCGGCGTCCGGTATTCTCCGGTTACGGACCGTTCCGCGTCCCTGACCTCGCCCAGAATTCGCGCGCAGGCTTCGTAGAAGATTTGTCCCTGATCGGTCAGCGTGAGCTTGCGCGTTGACCGGCTCAGCAGGCGGACCCCGAGTTCAGCTTCCAGATCGGCGACGCGGCGGCTCATGGTGGCGAGCGGCGTCCCCTGTTCTCGGGCAGCCGCCGAAAAACTGGCCGCCTTTGCTACGGCCACGAACGCCGACATGGCTTCAAATCGATCCATGAATTCTCATCTGGCGAGAGACCGCTTCCAATGTTTGGCGGGTTATCGATGCCGTCGCCGACAGCCATATCACCCGTGCATCTGATCGGGGCCGAACCGGGACCCGACGCACCTGCATCTACCACCCATCGAATCCAAGGAGTAGCTCGATATGGCGATCAAATATCTGGCGGCAACCGTTGCCGTCCTCATCGGCGTTGCGGCTAGCGCAATGGCCGCCCCCGCCGGAAGTCCGTCAGTGAGCACGCCGGTGACCGAGCTCAAGTTCGGTCCGACCGGGGTGTCGGACGGCGTGCACGGCGAACTGTTTGCCGCCCCGGCCTATGGCGACCTTGCCCACGGCGCACACGGTACCTTCATCAAGATGCCCGCCGGCTTCTCGAGCAAGGTTCATACCCACACCGAAGATTATTGGGGTGTTGTGATCTCCGGCGTCGCGGTCAACCAGAGGCCGGGCGGCGCCGATATCGCACTGCCGGTGGGTTCCTACTGGTTCCAGAAGGGTGGTGAGCGCCACGTCACGAAATGCATCTCCCCCAACGAGTGCATCTTCTTCCTCAACCAGGGCGGCAAGTTCGACTACGTCAGCGACAGCGCGAAATAGCGCTGCACCGTCGCCCTGCGGGAGCGCCAATCGCCGTGTGTTCCTCGACACGGCGGCCTGGTGCTCCCGGCCATTCCCCGCCAACTGAAACGGAAAACATCATGCGCAAGGTTACAGCTACGCTTGCAGTCGCAGGCTCTCTGGCGGCGGCCGCCGTTGCGGTCGGGGCTGCCAATGCTCAGGTCCAGAAGACCGGCAATTTCCTCAATCTGGATCTGGCAATGGAGGCTGCGGCAGAAAGCGCGCGCGTATGTGGCGCTCAGGGATGGCCCGTGAGCGTCGCGGTCGTCGACGCCGCCGGCAATGTGAAACTCCAGGCCAAAGGCGACCATTCGACCGTTCACACCAGGGATTCCAGCTTCAGGAAGGCCTATACGGTAGTTACCTTGGGTCCCGTCTTCGGCTTTGAGACGACCAGCCAATTCGTCGAGCGTCTCAAGAGCAATCCGTCCGCTCCAGCGCTGGTTTCGCTACCGAACATCCTGCCGCTTGCCGGTGCGGTGGCGGTCAAGATTCACGACGAGATCGTCGCGGCGATTGGTGTAGGCGGAGCGCCCGGAGGCGAGAAAGACGAGGCGTGTGCCATGGCGGGATTGGCCAAGATCAAAGACCGTCTGGCCAGGTAACGTTGCCAGTAATGGCTTCTGTCGCTCAAAACATCTCGAAATATTCGCGATGTTCCCAGTCCGAAACCTCGGCCTGAAACCGTTCGATCTCGGCGTTTTTGATGTGAACGTAATAGTCGACGAACTCCGCTCCCAGCGCCTGCCGGAAGAACGGATCGTCCTGCAATGCAAACACCGCTTCCCGCAAACTCTTCGGCAACAATGCGGCCTTGGTCTCATACGGTGTGTCGGCGGACGGGCCGGGATCGAGTTGGCGGTCGACGCCGTCGAGGCCGGAGAGGATTTGCGAGGCCATGTAGAGATAGGGATTGGCGGCGGGTTCGCCGATGCGGTTTTCCAGCCGTGTCGCGGCGTCGCCCGCGCCGCCGAGGACGCGGATCATGACGCCGCGGTTGTCACGGCCCCAGATCGCGCGGTCCGGCGCCAGCGAATAGGAGCGGTAGCGCTTGTAGCCGTTGATGGTCGGCGTCGTGAACACGGTTGACGCGCGCGCATGTGCGAGCAATCCGGCGAGATAGAAACGGCCGAACGGGCTCAAGGCTTCACCCTTGGCATCGGCCATAAACGCGTTCTCGTCGCTCGCACGCGACACGATCGACTGATGCAGGTGCCAGCCGGAGGCGAACACGTTCGGCAGTTTCGGCCGGCACATGAAGGTGGCGTGATAACCGTGGCGGCGCGCGATCTGTTTCACGGCGGAGCGAAACAGCACCATGTTGTCGGCCGGCGTCAGCCCCTTGGTCGGCGCGAACGTGAATTCGCACTGGCTCGGGCCGAACTCGACCTCGACCGAGCGCAGGGGAAGGCCGAGCGCCAGCACGTCGCGCCGGATGATTTCCAGCGCTGGCTCCATCTGGTCGTAGCGTTGCTCGGTGAGGTACTGGTAACCGTGCGAGAGCAGGCTGACCGACGGCGGGGTGCCGGGCTGGCCGGCATCCTCGGGCGACATCCGCGCATCTTCCAGCTTGAAGAGGTGGAATTCGACCTCGAGCCCGGCGACGAAGTCGTAACCGCGCGCTCCGAGTTGATCGAGTACGTTGCGATAGAGCTGCCGGGTCGCGAACGGTACCGGCCGGCCGTCGGCAAAGTAGAGGTCGCACAACAGCCAGCCGGATTCCGGCGCCCATGGCAGCACGCGAAACGTGGTGGGGTCCGCGACCATCAGGACGTCGGCGGCGCCCTCCATTTCCTTCATGCCGAACCCGCCGCCGGAGGTGAACACCGGAAACACCGTGCGGTGCGAGGTGTCCTTGGCCAACATCGTGGTGGTGATGGAGCAGCCGCTCGCCAGCGAGGCCAGCGCTTCGCTGGCGACCAGGGTCTTGCCTCGGAGGATGCCGTGCTGATCGGGAAACGACAGCCGGATGACTTCGAGCTTTTGTTCCTCGACGATTTTGCGGAGGCGGCTTGCTGCTTCTTGCTGCTCCCCAGACCACAGGCCGTGACGTTCGACGAAACTCAACGCGCCACTCCCTCGTCGTCATTGCGAGCGAAGCGAAGCAATCCAGTCTTTCCTGCGGCGCGCTGGATTGCTTCGCTTCGCTCGCAATGACGGGGAAATACCATCATCACTCCGCCGCCGACAGATGCCGGATCTTGCCGGCGATCTCGCTCGGCACCGGTGCTGCCCACGGCGCGCCGCGGCGGCGTTTGACGTCGACCTCCATCCAGTAGATTTCCCAGCCCTGGGTTGGGCCGATGCCGTCCATCGTCGCCGGGCCCTGGATGCTGCGCGCATGCGCCTCGTCCAGGAACAGCATCGGCTTTTCGCCGCCTGCGACCTTTTCGATCTCCTGCCGCAGCAGGCGTCG
>JAIEPP010000518.1 GCA_019748335.1 Xanthobacteraceae bacterium | reverse complement strand
GCCGCCGACAGCACCTGCGAGGAGGCCGAACCGGTCTCGGAGGCGCCGCGCTGCACGTCGGTGATGTTGGAGGAGACCTGCTGGGTGCCTTGTGCAGCCTGCTGCACGTTGCGGGAGATTTCCTGCGTCGCAGCGCCCTGCTCTTCCACCGCGGCGGCAATGGTCGAGGAGATCTCCGACAGCCGCTCGATGGTGCCGCTGATTTCCTTGATCGCGTTGACCGACTCGTTGGTTGCCGCCTGGATGCCGGTGATCTGCTGGCCGATCTCGCCGGTGGCCTTCGCGGTCTGCTCGGCCAGGGCCTTCACTTCCGACGCCACGACCGCGAAGCCGCGACCGGCCTCACCGGCACGCGCCGCCTCGATGGTGGCGTTGAGCGCCAGCAGGTTGGTCTGGCCGGCGATGGTGTTGATCAGTTCGACGACGTCGCCGATGCGGGAAGCCGCCTTCGAAAGTTCGCTGACACGGTCGTTGGTGACGCGGGCCTGGCCGACGGCATCGGTCGCCATCCGCGCCGATTCCTGCACTTGCCGGCTGATCTCGTTGACCGAGGACGACAGTTCTTCGGTTGCGGACGCCACCGACTGCACGTTGGTGGAGGCTTCCTCGGAAGCAGCCGCCACCGCGGTGGTCAGCGTCTGCGAGCGCTCGGCGGTCGCCGACAGCGTGCTGGCAGAGGCTTCGAGCTGGGTCGAGGCCGACGACACCGTCTGGACGATCTCGCCGATCATGGATTCGAAGTTGCGGGTGATGCTGTCGACGCGCCGGCCGCGCTCGATCTTGGCTTCGGCGTCCGCAGCGGCGGCCTCGTCGGCGGCCTTCTTGGCGATCAGCGCTTCCTTGAACACCTGGAGCACGTCGGCCATGGCGCCGATTTCGGTCTTCTCGCCCTGATGCGGAACTTCTGCGGCGAGGTCGCCCTTGCCCAGCGCCTGCATCGGGGTAACGATCGAGGCGATGCCGGTCGAGACGTCGCGCACGAGATAGTAGCTGACGGCAATCCCGACGATGACGGCCGCGCCGAGGATCACCGCGAGCATCATGAAGGCGGATGCGTAGTTGTCGGCGGCATCGCTGGCGGCCGTGTCGGCACCCTTGTTGTTGAGTTCGATGTCCTTTTTCAGGATCTCGTCGGACTCGAGACCGATCTTGTTCACGGTCTTGGTATTCAACTCATGGGCCGCGAGGGGGACCTGACCGGCCTCCTTGCGCGACAACGCCATGACTTCTTCGGTCCCCTTCTTGTAGTCCGTCCACTTCTGGGCCCACTGATTATACAGCGCGCGCTCTTCCGGCGACGTGATCATCGCCTCGTAGCTCGCGCGGATCTTGGTATTGCTCTCGACTACCGTAGCGAGGGTCTTTTCCGCCGCCAACTTTGCTTCCAGCGTCTCGGAGAGCATGTGCTCGCGAATCACGTTGCGGTAGGTGATGACGCCGGCGCGCAATTCGCCCAGCACCCGTACGCTCGGCATCCAGTTGGTCACGATGTCGACCGTATTGGCGTTGATCGCCCGCATGTTCTTGACCGCCAGCAGGCCCATGCCCGTCATTGCGACCAGCAGGAAGGCAACGACGGTGATGATTTTGGTCCGGATCGAGTATTTCGCAAGCATGACGGGGGATCTCTTGATCTTGGGCGCGGCGGCCGATTGTGACAGGGCGGTGAAGTCGACTAATTGAAGAGAGGTTTGATCTGGATCAAACCCGACGCTGCCTGAGGTTGCGTTAATTTGGCGTTCCGTAAAATTACGGTCGGCAATAAAACTGACCGAAGCCAAAAGCGCAGAAACGCTCAGCGCATCAGCTTCAGCGCATCGGAGAAGAATTCCGTCCCGCCGAAATTGCCCGATTTCAGTGCAAGCAACATCGCACCGTCTTTTGCGCCGACCGCGCGCAGAACCGGCACTCCTGCAGCGATTTCTGCACCAACGAGGAAGCCGGGAATACCAAGGCGATCGACGACAGCGCCTGAAGTTTCACCACCCGCAATCACCAGTCGACGCACGCCGGATCGCACCAGACCTTCGGCAAGGTCGGCCATCGCCTGCTCGATGGCATGTCCAGCTGCATCGCGGCCATGACGTGACTGCAGAGCCGCGACCTGATCCGGCGTCGAACTGCTCGCGATCAGGACCGGGCCTTTACTGATTCGCTCACGCGCCCAAGCGAGTGCGCGCCTGGCTTCCTCAGGACCCGCGATGACTTGCTCGGGGTCGAGATGCAGCACCGCCATCGTCTTCTCGGCGCTGGCGATCTGCTGCAACGTCGCTTGCGAACAACTGCCTGCCAGACAAGCCGCCGGTCCGCCGACGGCGGACTCCGATACCGTTACCGTTGCGTTCGACTTGACCTTGCCCGAAGCGACCAGCGCCCGGGCGATGCCGAGCCCGATGCCGGAGGCGCCGACCGACAGGCGGTGATCCAGCGCAACCTGGCCGATGGTTTCGAGATCGCGATCGAACACGGCGTCGATCACCGCGGCGCCAACGCCCTTGGCCGCGAGATCGGCGAGGCGTCCACGAACGGCGTCTGAATTTCTCGCCAAAGTAGCAAGATCGACCAGCCCGACGGCGGTCTTGCTCTGGCGCGCCAGCACCCGCACAAGGTTGGAATCGCGCATCGGGTTGAGCGGATGATCCTTCAGCGGGCTTTCGTTCAGCGGCACGTCGCCGACGAACAGGTTGCCCTTGTAAACGGTGCGGCCGGTTTCCGGGAACGCCGGCGTCACCAAAACGACGGCGTCGCCGGAATCGGCGCGCAGCGCGTCCATCACGGGCCCGATATTGCCGGCGTCGGTGGAATCGAAGGTCGAGCAGATCTTGAACAGCACGTGCCCGGCGCCGCGCCCGCGCAACCATTTTTCGGCCGCGCGGGATTTCGTCACCGCCTCGCCCGCCTCGATCGAGCGGCTCTTCAGCGACACCACGACAGCGTCGACTTCCGGCAGCACGAGATCGTCCGGGGGCACGCCGATGGTCTGCACCGTGCGCAGGCCCTGGCGGGTCAGCGTGTTGGCGAGGTCGGAGGCGCCGGTATAGTCGTCGGCGATGCAGCCCAGAACCAGCTTCACGGTTTCACTCCGGCGTAAGGCTTGAACCAGCCGAGGCCGTCGGTGGTCTTGCCGCGCGGGTTGTATTCGCAGCCGACGAAGCCGCCATAGCCGAGCCGGTCGAGCTCGGCGAACAGGAACGGATAGTTCAGTTCCTCGCCGTCGGGTTCGTTGCGCGAGGGAATGCTGGCGATCTGGATGTGGCCAATGATCGGCATCATCTCGCGGAGCCGCATGGTGACGTCGCCATGGATGATCTGGCAGTGATAGATATCGAATTGCAGCTTCAGGTTTGGAATCTTCAATTCGGTGATCAGGTCGCGCGCGAACAGGAAATCGTTGAGAAAGTAGCCGGGCACGTTGCGCGGGTTGATCGGCTCGATCACGACGTCGAGGCCGTGCGGCGCAAAGAACTCCGCGGCCCACGCCACCGATTTGTAAAACGCCTCGACCGCCTTGGGCTCGTCGCGATCGGCAATGCCCGCCATCAGATGCACCCGCTTGACGCCGGTGGCCTTCGCATAAGGCAGCGCGGTGTCGAGGCTCCGCTTCAGGTCGTCAAAACGCGCCGGCAACGCGGCAAAACCTTTTTCGCCGGCTTCCCAGTTGCCGGGCGGCAGGTTGAACAGCGCCTGCGTCAGGCCGTTGCGCTTCAGCCGCTCGCCGACGGCGTCTGCCGGATGATCATAGGGAAACAGGAATTCCACCGCGGTGAAGCCGGCCTTCGCGGCGGCGTCGAAACGGTCGAGGAACGGGACCTCGTTGAACATCATCGAGAGGTTGGCGGCAAAACGGGGCATCGAATGTCCTCTTTGTCTCTCTATCGGAGCATGATCTTGTCGAAAAACCGGTTCCCACTTTTCCGGATCATGCTCGGTTTATTTCGGCTCGCCGGGCAAATGCGTGCCGGTGACGCGGGCATACATCCGCGCCACCGAGGCGTCGTCGTCGCGGCCCATGCCGGCGCCCGCCGTCATCAAAAACATCTGCAGCGCCGCCGCCGCGACCGGCACTGGGAATTTCGCCGTGCGCGCCATGTCCTGAATGATGCCGAGGTCCTTGACGAAAATTTCCACCGCGCTGCGCGGCGTGTAGTCGCCGTCGAGCACATGCGGCATCCGGTTCTCGAACATCCAGGAGTTGCCGGCAGAGGCCGTGATCACCTCATAGACCTTCTTGATGTCGAGTCCCTGCTTGGCGGCGAACGTAATCGCCTCCGAAGCGGCGGCGATGTGGACGCCCGCCAGCAACTGGTTGATCATCTTGAACGCCGCGCCCTGGCCGGCGGCATCGCCGAGCTCGTAAAGCTTGGCCGCCATCGCATCGAGCGCGGGCCGCGCTCTGGCGAATGCGGCCGGACTGCCCGAGGCCAGAATGGTCAGTTCGCCCTGTGCCGCGCGCTGCGCGCCGCCCGAGATCGGCGCGTCCAGATAATGACGCCCGCTCGCTTCCAGTTGTTTCGCAAGCCGCCGCGCGACGTCAGGGTCCATGGTGGCGGAGGAGACGAATACCGCGCCCTTGGCCAAGGTCTCGGCGACTCCGCCGGCACCAAACAGAATGGTTTCGGTCTGGGCGGCGTTGACGACCACGCTGACGACGATGTCGGCCGCCTTGGCGGCGTCGGCCGGCGTACTGGCGCCGTTGCCGCCGTCAGCCACGAACCGTGCCACGGAATCGGCCGAGACGTCGCAGCCGGTGACGTCGAAGCCGGCGCGGCGCAACGAGGTCGCCATGCCGAACCCCATCGAGCCCAGCCCGATGACGGCGATGCGCGGTTTAGCTGATACGGGCATGCGGCGGTCCCTCGATGGTTTTTGGTTGGTTGTCTCTGGGTATCACGGCTTGGCCGCGCTGCCAAAGCGTGAGACAACCCGAAAAACAGGGAAACCGGGATGAGCGAGACACCGCTTCGCGAGGAAATCTGCCGCCTCGGCCGCTCGCTGTTCGAGCGCGGGCTGACGCCGGGTTCCTCCGGCAATATCAGCGTCAAACTCGACGACGGCGGCTGGCTGGTGACGCCGACCAACGCCTCGCTCGGCTTCCTCGATCCGGCGCGGCTGTCACGGCTTGGCCCGGATGGGCGCCTCGTGACCGGCGACGCCCCGACCAAGGAAGTGCCGCTGCACACCGCGCTCTACCAGACCCGCAGCGCCGCCCGCGCCGTGGTGCACCTGCACTCCACCCATTCGGTGGCGCTGTCGATGCTACCCGAAATCGACCCGCGGGCCGCGCTGCCGCCGATGACACCCTATTACCTGATGAAATGCGGCCACACCGCATTGCTGCCCTATTATCGTCCGGGTGATCCCGCGGTCGCCGATGCGATCAAGGGGTTGGCGGGGAAATACTCGTCCGTACTGTTGGCCAGTCACGGCCCTGTGGTGTCGGGCGACACGCTGGAAGCGGCGGTGTTCGCGATCGAGGAACTGGAAGAGACCGCGAAGCTGTATCTGCTGCTGCGCGGGTTGAACCCGAGGTATCTGTCGCCGGAGCAGGTATCAGATTTGACCAAGACGTTTGGACTGACGCTGCCAAACCACAACCACTAACATTTCGCGGAGGACACACATGTTGAGATTCATTGGTTTCGCCTTCGGGGTTCTATTGTTAGGGGGCCTGACGGGATCGGCCGCACGGGCGCAAGAGACGGCGCAGAGCTTGCTGGCCATACAGATCCGCGCGCAGGGCTTTTCCTGCGACAAGCCGCTTGGGGCGACAAGGGACGCCAAGCGCTCGAAGCCGGACTATGAGGTATGGGTTCTCAGATGCGACAACGCGACCTACCGCGTACGCCGCGCGCCGGACCTCCCGGCGAAGGTCCAAGTCATCCGATAGCGCTTCCACCGTCCGGGCTGCCATTGGCTTCGACGGTAAGCGGCGCGATCAGAGCCCCTGATACACCTTGCGCAAGCAGCCCTCCCTCGTCATGGCCGGGCTCGACGGCGAGTCACATCCCCAGATACGCCTTGCGCACATCGGGGTTGCCCATGATCTCCACGGCACTGCCCTGCATCAACACGCGTCCGGTCTGCAAAATGTAGGCGCGGTCGGCGATCTCAAGACATTCCGACATCCGCTGCTCGACGATCAGCACAGTCATACCGGCGTCGCGGATGCGTTTCACGGCCTGAAAGATTTCATCGACCAGTTTTGGCATGATGCCCTGCGATGGCTCGTCCAGCATCAACAGCCGCGGCCGGGTCATTAACGCGCGGCCGATCGCCAGCATCTGCTGCTCGCCGCCGGAAAGCGTTTCGGCGCGCTGGTCGAGCCGCTCCGCAAGGCGCGGAAACAACTGGAACACGAGATCGAGCGGCGCCTCGCGGTCGGCTTCGCCGCGATAGAGATAGCTGCCGAGCCGCAGATTGTCGCGTACCGACAGCCGCGGAAACAGCCGGCGATTTTCCGGCACATAGGCGATGCCGCGCGAAGTGATGACGTGCTGCGCCATGCCGTCGATGCGCGTGCCGTCGAAGCTGACGGTGCCGGAGCGTGGGCGTTCGGCGCCGGCGATCGATTTCAGCAGCGTCGACTTGCCGGCGCCATTGGCGCCGGCGACGCAGACGATTTCGCCCTTGGCTACTTCGATGCTGATCGCGGAGATCGCGACCAGGCCCTGATAGGCGGTGGTGACTTCATGCACCGACAGCATGACGGTCCCCCAGATAGGCGCTGATGACTTTGGGATCGCGAACCACGTCGGTGGGCTTGCCCTCGACGAGCACCTTGCCGAGATCGAGCACGATGGCGCGGTCGACCAGCGGCATCACGATTTCCATCACATGTTCGACCATCAGCACGGTGACGCCGGTTTCCCGCACCCGCCGCACCAGTTCGACGCCGGTCTTGGCTTCGACCGGCGTCAGGCCGGTGAGCACCTCGTCGAGCAGCAGCAGTTTCGGCTCGGTCGCCAGCGCGCGCGCGACCTCGAGCCGGCGCTTTTCGGATGGCACCAGGTCGCTCGCCAGCACATGGGCGCGCGGGCCAAGGCCGCAGAACTCCAGCACCTGATGCGCCTTGCGGCGGGCATCGCGCATCACGGTGTTGCGGATCAGCGCGCCGACGATGACGTTGTCGATCACGCTCATGGTCTCGAAGCTCTTCACGACCTGAAAGGTGCGACCGACGCCGCGCTGGCAGCGCACCGCCGCCGGCAGTGCGGTGACGTCTTCGCCGTCGAAGATGATCGAGCCTTGCGTGGGCGGCAGCACGCCGGCGATCAAATTGAACAGCGTCGACTTGCCGGCGCCGTTGGGGCCGATCAGCCCGACGATCTCGCCGCGGCCGACCGAGATCGAGACATCGCTGTTGGCGACGAGGCCGCCGAAACGCTGCCAGACGCCGCGGGTTTCCAACAGAGGCGCCGTCATCGTGCCGCCTCCTTGCGCTTCGGCGCAAACAGTCCGACCAGCCCTTGCGGCCGCGCCAGCGAGATCGCGACGATCAGTCCGCCATAGACGATGAGGTCAACGCCACGGCCGGAACCGCCGATGAAGGAGCGCGTCAGTTCGGTGAGCGGGATCAGGATGACAGCGCCGAGCAACGGCCCCCACAGCGTGCCGATACCGCCCAGCACCGCCGGCAACGCCATCAGCAGCGAGAACTGGAAGCCCATCACGCTTTCGGGATCGATATAGGAGACGAACTGCGCGTAAAAACTGCCGCCGACCGCGACCAGGAAGGCCGACACGGCCGCCGCGCCCATCTTGGAATTGAACACGACGACGCCGAGGCTTTCCGCGGCTTCCGGATTGTCCTTTACCGCGCGCCACCAGTAGCCCCATTTGGAGTCTTCCAGCCACCAGGTGACGAACCAGGCGACGCAGGCCAGCCCGAGCGCGAAGTAGAAGTAAGGCAGCTTGCTGCGGGTGAACTGGAATTTCAGCCAGCTGTCGCCGCGCACGGGAATATCGATGCCGAGCGCCGCACCGGCCCAGTCCCAGTTATGAAACAGCAACAGCCCGATCTCGGCGATGACGATGGTGGCGATGACGAAGTAATGCCCGCGGAGGCGGAAGCAGGGATAGCCCAGCGCCATGGCAATGATGCCGGATATCACTCCGCCGCCGAGCATGCCGAACCAGGGCAGCACGCCGAACTTGGTGAACAGCAGTGTCGTGGTGTAGGCGCCGATTCCGAAATAGAGCGCGTGGCCGAGCGAGATCTGCCCGCAATAGCCGGACAGGATGTTCCAGCTCTGCGACAGCGCCCCCCACATCAGCGTCAGCACCATGATGTTCTGGACGTAGACGTCCTTGACGAACAGCGGCACGACGGCCGCGATCGCGGCGAGGCAGAACGCGATGATCAGTTCGCGGCGGCGGCGGGAGGCGAATTCGCTGTCCATCACATCGACCCGAACAGGCCGCGCGGCCGGACGAACACGACCAAGAGATAGACCGCGTAGATGCCGACCGATTTCAGCGACGGCGGCAGGATCAGCGCGGTGGAAGCCTCGACGAGGCCGACGATGATGCCGCCGGCAAAGGCGCCGAACACGCTGCCGAAGCCGCCGAGCGCCACCGTGACATAGGCGATCAGCGCAAAGGATGCGCCGACATCCGGATAGATATAGAAGAAGATCGACATGATGGCGCCGGCGAGCCCGACCAGCGCCGCACCAAGGCCCCAACCCAGCGCGAACACCCGGTTCTTGTCGATGCCGACCAGGGCCACCGCGCCGGCGTCCTCGCGCGTGGCTTCCAGCGCGCGGCCGAAATCGGTGCGGTGGATGAAGAAGTAGAGCGCGCCGAACGCCGCGATCGACACCGCCGCGCCGACCAGTTGCGGCTGCGGCAGGAAGATGCCGCCGAGCGAGATGGTCTTGCCGCCGAGCCAGGAATGGGGAACGCTGCGATAGTCCGGCGTGAAGAAGAACTGCGCCACGCCGCGCATGACGATGGCAAGGCCGAAGGTGGAGAAGATCTGCACCATGCCGGCATTGGCTTTCGCTCTCACCGCAAAGCGTACGATCAGGAGATAGACCACCGCCCCGAACACGAACAGCGCAGCCGCAACCAGCGGCGCCGCCAGCAGGGGATCGATCGCGAAGAACGCGAACAGAAAGAACGTCGCATACATCGCGATCATCAGGAACTCGCCGTGCGCGAAGTTGACGACGTCCATCAGCCCGAAGATCAGCGCGAGCCCGACGGCAATCAGCCCGTAGAGCAGCCCCATCAGCAGGCCGCTGGCGAGGCTCTGGATAATGGTCTCGGCTGTCATGGCCCCCGCCCCCGTTGCCGAACCCTTACTTCATCGGCCAGACGGCCTCGGCGACGGCGGCTTGCGGCGGGAAGACGGTGACGAACTTGCCGCCGATATATTGCAGCAGCACCGGGTCGGCGTCGTTGTTCTGGCCCATGTCGTCGAACTTGATCAGCTTCCACGGCATGATGGTCTGCTCGCCGGGAATGTTGGTTGCGGCCAGCGCATCGCGGATCTTCTCGCCCTCGGTGGACTTGGCGCGGTTGATGGCCTCCGCCATCACGATCAGGCCCATGAACTGCCGCGACGTCAGGTCGTTGAAGTCCTTGCCCGACTTTTCCTTGAACATGGCGTTGATCTTGCCGACCATCGGCCGCTTGGCGGCGAGATCGAGCGAGAAGGTACCGCGCGAGATCACGCCTTCGAGCTTGTCGCCGACCGCGTCATACAGCGCCTTTTCCGAGAAGCCGGCGTCCTGCGCCACGATGGCGTTGGGCTTGTAGCCGAGTTCGGCCATCGTCTTGACCAGCAGGATGCCGTCGGTGGTGTAGCTCGAGGGCATCAGCACGTCGGCGCCGGCGGCCTTGATCTGCTGCACTTCTGCCGAGAGCGACGGCGAGTTGGAGCGATACTTGATGTCGGCGACGATCTTGTAGCCGCGCTCGCCCGCGAGCTTGAGCTGGGCGTTGCCGGAGTCGGTGCCGAAGATGGTGTCCTCGTGGAACAGCGCCAGCGTTTCGATCTTGGTGCCCTTCTTCTTCATGGCATCGAAGAAGTCGAACATCGCCTGCGAATACATCTCGTCATGCGGTGCGGCGCGG
The DNA here is from genome assembly GCA_019748335.1 of Xanthobacteraceae bacterium. GTDB lineage: Bacteria > Pseudomonadota > Alphaproteobacteria > Rhizobiales > Xanthobacteraceae > Bradyrhizobium. The sequence continues at coordinate 5,007 of JAIEPP010000518.1, read as the reverse complement.
AAATAATATTTGAGGCCGCGGCGATGCAGGCTCGGCGAGGAGTTGTCGGCCGAGATGAACGGGATCTGATAACGCTCGCAGACTTGGCTGACGGTGACCGCGACCGCGCTCTGATAGGTGCCGATGACGGCGCAGACTTTTTCCTGGGTGATCAGGCGTTCGGTCTCGGCGCGGCCTTTCTGCGGATCGGACTGATGGTCGGCGAACACGAGGCGGATCTTTGCGCCGCCAAGACCGGGCAAGCCTTCGCCCTTGGCCATCGGCAGACCGAAATCGTAATCCTTGTTGATGATTTCGAGCGCGGTTTCGTAGGCCTTCTGGGCATCGACGCCCTGTTGGGCGCTGGCGCCGGAGAACGGATAGATGATGCCGATCACCACTTCGGAAGCTTGCGCCCGGCTCGCGATCGGCGCCAAAGCGGCGGCGGCAGTGGCTCCAAGCAACACATTACGGCGCGTGATGTTCATGACAAAATCCTCTGTTGGCCCAGTGTTATCGATGAAACGGTTGACGGTTACGGTAAAGCCTCAATGAGCGGCACGAATTGCTTCAAAGCACGGCAAGCTGCTTGTTCAGGAGATCGGTCACCAGCATCAGTCCGGGCGCATGCGTGATCGCAAACGGCAGCCTGGCAGCCGCGATCACCGATTGTGGCGTCACGCCGCAGGCCCAGAACACCGGGATCTCGTCGGCGGCGACCGGAACCGGATCGCCATAGTCGGGCTTGTTGATGTCGGCGATGCCGATCGAATGCGGATGGCCGAGATGCACCGGCGCGCCGTGCACGGCTGGAAAGCGCGAGGTGATCTGCACCGCGCGGATCGCATCCGCCGGCTTGAACGGCCGCATCGACACCACCATCGGGCCGGCGAACGGTCCCGAGGGCTGGCAGGCGATATTGGTGCGGTACATCGGCACCCGCACATTGCGTTCGATATGGCGGATCGGCAGGCCATCCGCGCGCAATGCCTCTTCGAACGAGAACGAGCAGCCGATCACGAAGGCAACGAGATCGTCGCGCCAGTGCGCCATGATGTCGGTCGGTTCCTCCACCACCTCGCCGTCGCGCCAGACCCGGTAGCGCGGCAGATCGGTGCGGATGTCGAGGTCGAGGCCGAGGGCCGGAATACGGGGATCGCCGACGTCGGACATGCCGATGATCGGGCAGGGTTTGGGATTGAGCTGGCAAAAGCGATGAAAGGCGCTGGCGAGTTTCTCCGGCAGGATCGCCAGATTGCCCTGGACGAAGCCGTCAGCGATCCCGGCCGTGCTGGCGGCCATGCCGGTCCGGCAGGCGTGCCGGGCCAGAACGCTCGGCGATAAATCCGGCGTATCGCGCCCCTGTCGTTCGTTTCTCGCTGGGCTGGTCATCGTTGATAGCAGCTCCCAATCAGTCGACATCCACTCCCGCATATGGCTATGATAATGTCTAATCGTGTTTTTTAATCAAGATCAATAAATGTAATTTATCGACTTGTGGACAGAGTATGCATGGCTGATTTCAAGGCAATCGAGACTTTCATGTGGGTGGTAACGCTCGGCAGCTTCCGCGGCGCCGCCCAGAAGCTCAACACCACCCAGCCGGCGATCTCGCAGCGGATCGCCCAGCTCGAACGCGAGGTCGGCGTGCGGCTGTTGCAGCGTGACCGCCGCATGGTGCTGCCGACGCCGAGCGGGCGGCAAATGATGATCTATGCCGAGAAGCTGATCGGGCTGCGCTCGGAAATGCTGGCCGTGGTCGGCGACCGCTCGGCGATGCGCGGCGTGCTGCGGCTCGGCGTCGCCGAGACCATCGTCCACACCTGGCTGTCGCAGCTGATCAAGAGCGTCAATCACACCTACCCCAACGTCACGCTGGAAATCGAGGTCGACATCACCTCGAACCTGCGGACGCGGCTGTTGGCGCAGGAAATCGAACTCGCGTTCCTGCTCGGGCCGCTGACGGCACCGAACGTCAGCAACCGCGTGCTGTGCGACTATCCCGTCGGCTTTCTGGCGAGCCCTGCATTGGGCCTCGGCGACCGCCGGCTGACGGTGCACGATCTGGCGAAGTTCCCGATCATCACCTTTCCGCGCAAGACCCCGCCTTACGAGCTGGTGCGTTCGCTGTTCAACCGCCCGGACCTGCCGCCGATGCGCCTCCACGCCAGCGCATCGCTCGCGACCGTCATTCACATGGCGATCGAGGGCCTCGGCATTGCCGTGATTCCGACCGCGATCGTCGAGAACGAAATGGCCGACGGAAGGCTGCAACTGCTGACGACCGACCAGGCGATGCCGATGCTGACGTTTTCGGCGAGCTGGCTCGCCTCCCCCGATACGGTCGCGGTCGAGCGCGTGGCCGAAATCGCCGCCAAGCTGGCGCAAGGCAGCGTGGTTGTTGACGCGCCGCGGCGGGCGCGTCATTGAAAATGAGCAAGTCAGAATAACCCGTGCGCGTGTCGCCTGATGTCCGGAATAAATTCATGACCAAGACCGCCTCCAACCTGCAAATCGATTCCGCCCGGCTGTGGGGCACGATTCACGAAACCGCGAAATTCGGCGCCACGCCGAAAGGCGGCGTGCGGCGGCTGACGCTGGGGCCCGAGGACAAGCAGGTCCGCGACTGGTTCCGCAAGGCCTGCGAGGCCGCCGGCCTCGAAGTCCATGTCGATACGCTCGGCTCGATGTTCGGCCTGCGCAAGGGCCGCGACATGTCGAAGGCCCCGGTCGGCCTCGGCTCGCATCTGGACACCCAGCCGACCGGCGGCAAATATGACGGCGTGCTCGGCACGCTGGCGGCGCTCGAAGTGGTTCGCACCCTCAACGACGCCGGGATCGAAACCGAAACGCCGATCTGCATCTGCAACTGGACCAACGAGGAAGGCTCGCGCTTCGCGCCGGCGATGATGGCCTCGGCCGCCTATGTCGGCGATTTCACCACCGACGACATCTTGTCGCGAAAGGATAGCGACGGCGTCACCGTCGGCGAAGCGCTCGACAGCATCGGCTATCGCGGCGCAAGCCCGGTCGGCCAACAGAAATTCTCCGGCTTCGTCGAGCTGCATATCGAACAGGGGCCGATCCTCGAAGCCGAGCACAAGACCATCGGCGTCGTCGATTCCGGCCAGGGCGTGCTGTGGTACGACGGCAAGATCACCGGTTTCGAAAGCCATGCCGGCACCACGCCGATGCCGCTGCGCCGCGACGCGCTCGCGACCTTGTCCGAGATCGTGCTGGCGATGGAGGCTGCGGCAAAAAAGCACGGCCCCAAGGCGGTCGGCACCATCGGCGAGGCCGTGATCGCCAACCCCTCGCGCAACGTCATTCCCGGCGAAATCGCTTTCACTATGGATTGCCGCAGCGCCGACGCCGCCATCATGGACACGCTGGACAAGGATTTGCGCGCCGCGATTGCCGAGATCGCCACGCGGCGCAAGGTCGACGTCAAGCTCGACCTGGTCTGGCGCAAGCCGCCGACGCATTTTGATCCCAGGCTGGTGGATGCGGTCGAAGGTGCCGCCAAGATGCTCGGCTATTCACATCGCCGCATCACCTCCGGCGCCGGCCACGACGCCTGCAACCTCAACACCGTGATCCCGGCGGCGATGGTGTTCGTGCCCTGCAAGGACGGCATCAGCCACAATGAACTGGAAGACGCGACCCAAACCGATTGCGCGGCGGGCGCCAATGTGTTGATGCATACCGTGCTGGCGCTGGCCGGCGTCGCGTCCTGACCAAGTCGAACCCGGAGAAAAACCGTGCGTGGAGTTTTTGTCGACGCCAATGAATCGCTGGCCGTGATCTTCGAACGGCTGCACAAATCGGGCGATCCCGAAGTGCGGATCCATCGCGATCCCGACATCAAGCCGGAAGACTATCCGAAGATCCTGGACGGCGCCGAGATCGCGATCGTCGATCACACCGCGCTGCCGACCGACATCGCCGGGAAATGCAACGGGCTGAAGCACGTGGTGTTTCTCGGCACCGGCGCGCGCAGCTACATGAACCCGGAAGAACTCGCCGAAATCGGCATCACCGTGCACCTGATCAAGGGCTATGGCGACACCGCCGTGGCCGAATGCGCGATCGCGCTGATGTGGTCGGCCGCACGCGGCATCGCCCAGATGGACCGCGAGATGCGCGCCGGCAACTGGCTGCGCGACGACGGCATGCAACTGTCAGGCAAGACGCTCGGCCTGATCGGCTTTGGCGGTATCGCCGCCGAAGTCGCGCGCATCGCGCTTGGCAGCGGCATGCGCGTGATCGCCTGGAACCGGTCGCCCAAGAAGCATCCGAAGGTCGAATTCGTCGAGTACGAGGAATTGCTGACCGAAAGCGACGTGATCTCGATCCACCTGCTGCTGAACGACGAGACCCGCGGAATGGTGTCGCGCGCCTGCTTCGAGGCGATGAAACTCGGCACCATCCTCGTCAACACTGCCCGCGGCGCCATCGTCGACGAGGAAGCGATGATCGACGCGCTGAAGTCCGGCCAGCTCCGCCATGCCGGGCTCGACGTCTTCAACATCGAACCGCTGCCGGCGGATCATCCGCTGACCAAACTCCCCAACGTGACGCTGTCGGCACATTCGGCCTTCCGCACGCCGGAAGCGAGCGAGAATTTGATGTCTGCGGCGTGGGTGCATTGTCGCAGGATCGCGAAGGGGTAGTTTCGTCGTCCCGGCGAACGCGTAGGGTGGGCAAAGGCGCGCTTGCGCCGTGCCCACCATCTATCAGCCTTGATCGAGCATGGTGGGCACGCTTCGCTTTGCCCACCCTACAAAATCACTCCACCATCTCCGCGACCGCCTTGCCGCACGCCGTCGTATCGGCATTGCCGCCGAGGTCCCGCGTCCGCAACGTGCGTTCGCCCAGCGTCCGCTCGATCGCGGCGACGATCGAGTCGGCCGCCTGCTTCTCGCCGAGATGCTCCAGCATCATCGCGCCGGACCAGATCATGCCGATCGGGTTGGCGATGCCCTGCCCTGCGATATCGGGCGCCGAGCCGTGCACCGGCTCGAACAC
>JAIEPP010000219.1 GCA_019748335.1 Xanthobacteraceae bacterium | reverse complement strand
TGAATGCCGTCGATGTCGGTCTCGGCCGAACCGATCATCCAGTCGATGTGGATCAGGCTCTTGTTGCCGCCTTGCGCCGCGATCTGTTCCGGCGTCAGGTTGCCGCCGTCGACGAAGCATTTCGAATAGCACTGACCGAGCGCGATGTGCGACGCTGCGTTCTCGTCGAACAGCGTGTTGAAGAACAACAGCCCGCTCTTCGAGATCGGCGACGAATGCGGCACCAGCGCCACTTCGCCAAGGCGCGCGGCGCCCTCGTCGGTTTCCAGCACCTTCTTCAGCACTTCTTCGCCACGCGAGGCCTTGGCCTCGACGATGCGGCCTTCCTCGAACCGCACCGCGATGTTGTCGATCAGGGTGCCCTGATAGGACAGCGGCTTTGAAGAGACGACATGGCCGCTGACGCGGCGGCAGTGCGGCGTGGTGAAGACTTCCTCGGTCGGGATGTTGGCGTTGCAGGTAATGCCGTTCTTGGCGGTCGACGCACCGCCTTCCCACTCATGGCCGTCGGCAAGGCCGATGGTCAGGTCGGTGCCCGGGCCGGAATATTTCAGCGCGTGGAAGCGCCGCCCGTTGAGCCAGTTGGTGCGCTCCCGCAGCACCGCGTTGTGCTTCTCCCAGTTCGCCACCGCGCCGTCCTGATCGACGCGCGAAGCCGCAAAGATCGCATCCGCCAGTTTCGCGACCGCGACATCTTCCGCAACGTCCGGAAAGACCTGCCTGGCCCAGGCCGGACTCGGATAGGCGATGATGTTCCAGTTGGTTTCGAAATTGACGATTTTTTCGAGCGCGGGCTGATAGGCTATCGAATTGGCCTTGCTGGCGCGCGCGACCTTGGCGGGATCCTCGCCCGACAACAGCATCGGATTGTCGCCGACGATGGCGAGCCGCGCGGTGTTGGCGCCGAACGCCTTCGCCATGCCCTCGTAAAGCCAGCCGGCGGCGCGATCGAAGCTGCTGTCGTGGGCGTAGCGATAACGCGACAGCGTGATCTCCTCGTCCGACAGGAATGGCGTCACGATGCCGGCGCCGGCCTTGTAGGCATGTTCGGCAATCCGGCGCACCAGCGGCAACGCCACCGAGGGTGCGGTCAGGAGCAGATCCTGACCCGGCTGCAATTGCAGCCCGACCTTGACGGCGACTTCGGCGAGGCGGTCGAGTTTGACGGGATCGATCGAGGCGGAGAGATTGCGCTGATGTGCGGTCATGATTTTTTCGGCCAAAGGCTGCTGGATGTAAAGGCTGCTGGATGTTGTGGCTCCGCAGCCCTGGCCCAAATAGCGATATCTGGGGTCGCAGAATCAGGCCAAAGCGAGCGAAGCGCCTGATATCAGCAATAGCACAAGAATGGTCCGGCGAAAGCCGGCCTCGTTGATGTTCCGGAATGCCAGAATGCCGAGCGCGGAACCCGCGAACAGCGCCGGCAGGCTGATGGCGAGGTCGACCACGATCCGGGACGACAGGCCGTGGCGTTCGAGCAGCAGCACCAGCGCGAAATCTGCATGATGGCGATGAACGGCTGCACCAGACCGCGCTGGTCACCCTTCGGCATGCCGCGCATGTCGCACCAGATGGTCGGGATCGCGCCGGGCATCGCCGTCAGACCTCCGATCAAGCCGCCGCCGAATCCGACGAGTGCGGTGAGGCGCCGGCTGGCCCCGCCATCGGCACGCGCCAGCGCCGGACGGAACAGCATATAGCCGGCATACAGGGCGACGATGATCCCGAAGCCGGTCCGCAGAACATAGGTATCGGTGTCCTGCAGCAGGTGGGACGGCAATGGGAATTCCCAACGCACCACCGACGATCAGAAGCAGGCTGCCCTCCCACTGAATATTTCGGCGCAGCGCCCACAGATTGGCGGCCTGCACGCCGATGCTGCAGGCCATCATCAGGGGCACCGCTTCCAGCGGTTGGAAAATACGGAGCAGGATCGCGCCGGCGACCGCGGAAAAGGCAAAGCCGGCGAGGCCCGAGACGAAGGCTCCGGCGAAGACGGCAACGCTCAGCAAGACGTTCGTCGCGAGATCCGGCATGCCTTCCCGATCCGAAGCTAGTCGTATGGCAGTGCGGAGTGCGGCGGATTGGCTCCCGCCGGCGACGTCACCGCATCGTCAAGCGCTGCGTCCGCCGGGCCGGCATGCGAGCGGTCGAGCACGATTCCAGTGGCGACGTGAAGAGTTAGCGTAAGGACAGCAATGATCACAAGCGGCGTAAGGTTGAGCGGACGCGCCTCATGCGAGCTGATTCCAGAAAGAAGGGCTTGCGATCCTCCGGGTCCGATCGTCGGCGCGGAGGGGAGCTTTATTTCCGTGGGCATTTCGGCTGCTTTCTCCTGGAGGCAATGAATCGGCTGCGACGCTTGATGTCGCAACCCTGGAATACTTGTCGATCAGATGGCTGTGATGGCGGATCACGCGCCGCGCTTCGCGGCGCCGCGACACATGCAGGGCTGCGAGAATACGCAGAAAGATATTCTTACGTTTGGTTTGCCGGCTGGAGCTGGCTTCGACGGAGCTGATGCGCATCGCTGGTGACTCCCGCGTGTTGGAGTGTCGGATATTCACGCGGGCAACATGTCAGCGGTCGCCGTCAGCGCCTGTGATATGTTTCACAGACGCTTCGACGATGCAGGACAATTAGATGTGAGTGTACTTGAGAAACCCTTGATTAGTTCTTGAGATGCGCTGAAGCGCATCATGCCGCCCGTTTGCGAGGCGCCACTTCGCCGCAAATCAATGCAGACGGATCAGCGTTTCGACGCTGCCAGCACGCGGTCCACCATCTCCGGCGCGAGGCCGAGATAATTCTTCGGCGAGGTCAAACGATCGATCGTCGCGCGATCGATCCGTGACGAAACCCGCGGGTCCGCCGACAGCGCATCCGCCAGGGTCATGCCGTTTTCGTTGGCGACGCGACAGGCGTCATAGACCACGTCATGGGCTTCCTGCCGGCCGATTTCGGGCGCCAGTCCCATCATCACGGCTTCCGCGACGATCAGCCCTCGGCTGATGTCGAGATTGCCGGCCATCTTCTTCTCATCGACGATCAGCCCGCCGAGTGCGAACTTCGCCTGGTTCAGGCTGCCGGCGGTCAGCACGAAACTTTCCGGGATCGCCATCCATTCGGCATGCCAGGGTCCGGTGGCGCGTTCGAAATCCTGCACCATCGCATCCAGCATCAGCCCGGCGTGCTGACGCACGCCCTTGGCCGCCGCCAGCATCAGCTCCGAGGAAATCGGATTGCGCTTCTGCGGCATGGTCGACGACGCACCGCGGCCCTTGACGAAGGGTTCATAGACCTCGCCGAACTCGGTCGAGGCCATCATCATGATGTCGAGCGCGATCTTGCCGAGCGAGCCGGTGACAAGGCCGAAGAAATTCATCACCTCGGCCAGCCCGTCACGCGCGACGTGCCAGGTCGAGACGGGCACGCCGAGGCCGAGCTCTTCGCACAGCGCCTGCTGCACCTCGAAGCCCTTGGTCCCCAGCGAGGCCAGCGTGCCGGCGGCGCCGGCAAACTGGCCGACCAGCACGCGCGGCTTCAGCTGCGCCAGCCGCTCGGCATGGCGGTCGAACATCGCCAGATAGATCGCGGTCTTGTAGCCGAACGTCACCGGCAGTGCCTGCTGCAGATGGGTACGGCCCGCCATCGGCGTATCGCGATAGCGCTTCGAGAGACCGGCAAGGATACCGCGCAGTTCGGTGATGTCTTTCTCGATGATTTCAAGGCCGGCACGCACCTGCAGGATCACGGCGGTGTCCATGATGTCCTGCGTGGTCGCGCCCCAATGCACATAGCGCCCGGCCTCGCCGCATTGCTTCACCATCTGGTGAACCAGCGGCAGAATGGGATAGCCGACGATGTCGGTCTCGCGGCGCAGCAGGTCGAAATCGAGCGCCGACACATCGGTCCGCTTCGCGATCTCGATAGCGGCCTCCGGCGGAATCACGCCGCAGCGCGCCTCGGCCTTTGCCAAGGCTACCTCGACCTCGGCATAGCGCGAGATCAGGTTGAAATCCGAAAACACCTCGCGCATCGCTGGTGTCCCGAAGGCGTCGCGGAACAGGATGGAATCGAGGACGGTGGTCGAGGTCGGAAAAGCGGGCATGGCGGATTCCTGCAAACAGATCCCGGCGAGCGCCGGGACTACGTCATGCCACAATCGCTTCGTGTTGGGAAAGCCGCGTGTTTCGTCGGCTTCCGATCACCATTTCTGCCGCGGGCTACGTCCGGCCTGTCAGGCTCAGGACAAGCCCCGCACCGTCAGCACGATAGCATCGGCTCCCGCTTTGCGGTCGACCGATATTTCCTGATATTCCGGCGAGGTCTGAAATTCCTGCGCCGCGCCGGCATCCGGAAATTCCATGATCACGACCTTGTCACGCGGCCACTCGCCTTCGAGCACGACCGGATGGGCGTCGGCCACCAGCAGCTTGCCACGAAATTTCTGAAACACGCCCATGAAGCGCGATTGATAACGGTCGTAGAGTTCGCGGCGGGTGAACTTCAGTTGCGCGATGATGTAGACGGACATTCCTGCTCCCCGATCGAAGGCTTCACTCCGGCTGAATGCCGGCTACCTTGGTGTATTCGGTCCAGCGCTCGCGTTCGGCCCGCACCTCGGCCTCGCAGGCGGCGAGGTCGGTGATGTCGTAGGACAGGCCGAATTCGTCCATCCGCCGCCGCACTTCGGGCACGGTGAGGGCTTCGCTGATCAGCCCGTTCAACCGCACCACGATGTCCCGCGGCGTCGCCGAGGGAACGGCCATGCCGAGGAATCCCGTGAGCTGGAATCCCGGAAAGGTTTCGGCCACCGCAGGCACGTCAGGCGTTGCCCGGACGCGCGAAAGGCTCGTGATCGCCAGCGGCCGCAGCTGGTGGCTTTGCAGATACTGGTTCGACGCCGTCGTATCCATGAACAGGCAATGGATTTCGCCCGAGATCAGGTCCGCGATCGCGTTGGCGATGGCGCGGTACGGCACGCCCTGCAGCTCGATCCCGGCGAGACGGCCGAGATATTCCGGCGGCGTACGCGAGGAGGCGTTGAAATAGCCGAACACCAGTTTGCCGGGTGCCGCCTTGGCCGCGGCGACGAAGCTCGGCAGATCGCGCCACGGCGCCTCCGGCCGCACCATCAGATAGCTGCCGCTGGAGCGGAACACGCCGACCACCGTAAAATCCCTGGCCGGGTCGTAGGCAAGGTTGCGAACCAGGCTGACATTGGCGGCATGGGTAGAGGTGGTGATCAGCAGCACCGTATAGCCGTCGGGTTCGGCGGTCTTCACCGCCATGGTGCCGATGATGCCGTTGGCGCCCGGACGGTTGTCGACGACGACGGCCTGTTTGGTCCTGTCCTCGATCCGCTTGCCGATCAGCCGCGCGGAAATGTCGCCGGAGCCGCCGGGCCCGAATGGCACGATGATCTTGATCGGCCGCGACGGATATTGCGCGGCTTGCGCCTGCACCGGCAACAGCGCCGCCCCGATCAGCGCGAGGGCGGAACGGCGATCGACTTTCGGCATGAGATCCGTCACCAAGGCTTCCCCGTTATTCTTGTTTTTCGACGGGAGACGTATCGTTAAATCGCGAGGCGAGCGAGCGGATTGGCGCATGCCTGCCCCTCATTCGGAGCGCCCGGCGCGAAATACCCCTCACCCCGTGATGTGCATCCAACCGAGCACGGCACCCCAGACGGCGGCCGTCGTGACAGCCAGCAGGATAATGACACCCAGTATCGAAAGGCAGAGCAGTAACCCGTCCTGTTCGAGATAGGCCAGCGCGATCAGCGCGACCAGCAATGCGGGTACGATCTGGACCAGCGGCAGCGGTGCGAGAAAAAATCCGCTCAGCACGAGGATGGCAAGGCCTGCGGCCCGCCTGGATATGCCCGGTGAAATCGGCCAGCGCGGATGGACGATCTTTTCCAGTGCAGCAAGCAGCGGAAGTGCACGCCTGACGATGCCTGTCAGCGCGGAGGAGCGTAGCGGATAGAGGGCAATACGCCGCGGAAAGCTCGGCCCGCTGCGTCCCAGAATCATCTCGAAAGCCGGGACCGCCAGCAGCGGACCGATCAGCAGCGAAATGCCGGGCACCATTGCCACCAGTGACATGACAATAAGGACGACTCCGAACGAACGGCGGTCGAGCCGGCCCAGCAGCCATTCGATGGTGAAATGCTCGCCCGGCAGGTTGTTCACCAGATCCGACAGCGTGGCGGTGACCGGAACGGGATGGGATTCGGTGTCGGCCGGCTCGGAAGAATGATCGTCCCGCAACATCGAATCCATTTAACCGACCACCACTCAGCCGCGAAACTTCTTCTTGGGCTTCTTCCCGAACGCAGGTTTTGGCGCGTCGCCGCGGTCGCGCCTTGAATTGCCGGCGAAGGCAGGCTTGTCCTGGTGCCGCTTCTTGGACTTGAAATCCGGCTTTCTGTCGAATGCCGGTGCATTTTCGCTGCGGGGCTTTCCGCTGTCCGGCTTGCTGTAGGGCTTGCCGTGCGGCTTGAACGGCCGTTCGGACGGCCTCTCGTCACGCGCGAAATCATTGGCCGCTGCGCCGCGCTCGGGCGGCCGCGCCTCCCGCCGGGGCGATTCCCGCCGCGGTGCGTCGTGCCGAGGCGCATCCTGACGGGGCGCGTAGGCCCGCTTTTCGGGAACGGCCTCGCGCTGCGGCGCGCCTTCGAGCGCCTCGATGCGGATCGTGTCTTCCTTGTCGGGACGGCGGATCTTGACGGCAAACGACTCCGCCGCGCGCGCAGAAATCTCGAACTCGGTGGTGGTGTCCATGATGCGGATGGCGCCGATATCCGTTTTGTCGATGCCGCCACGCCGGCAAATCATCGGCAACAGCCAGCGCGCTTCAGCGTTCTTCTTGCTTCCGATCGAAGCACGAAACCATACGCTGTCCTCGCCCATGCGATGGCGCGGCGACGATTTTCCAAGCTTTGGCCTCGGCCCGGCAGAACGATCCTCGCGAACGGTCCGCTCCTGCGCGCGTTCGGCACGCGACCGGACGCGGCCCTCACCTGGATCCGTAATATCTTCGGGCGACGGCAGCCGGGCGCGATAGAGACGCGCCAGCGCCGCGGCGATATCTTCGGCGGATCGCTCGGCGAGCAGCGCCTGCGCGATAACCAGATCCTCGGGCGTGGTCTCCGCCGCGAACAGATCATCCTTCAGCATGCGCTCCTGATCGAGCTTGCGGATTTCATCCGGCTGCGGCGAGATACCCCAGACCGCATCGATCCCGGCCAGATTGAGCAGCATTTCCGCGCGGCGCTTTCGGGCCGGCGGCACCAGCAGAATGCTGACGCCCTTGCGGCCGGCGCGTCCGGTGCGGCCGGAGCGATGCTGCATCACTTCGGGATCGTTCGGCAGATCGGCGTGGATGACGAGGTCGAGGTTCGGCAGGTCGATGCCACGCGCGGCGACGTCGGTCGCGACGCAGACCCGGGCACGGCCGTCGCGCAACGCTTGCAGCGCCATGGTGCGTTCGTTCTGGGTCAGTTCACCCGACAGCGCGACGACCGAGAAGCCCCGCTCCAGCAGCGCCGACTGCAAATGCCGGACGGCGTCGCGGGTGTTGCAAAACACCAATGCGCTCGGCGATTCGAAGAACCGCAGCAGGTTGACGACGGCATGCTCGACATCACCGGGCGCGATCCGGATCGCGCGATATTCGATATCGGCGTGACCGCCCTCGTCGCCCTCGACTTCGACGCGAAACGCCTGCTGCTGATATTCCTTCGCCAGCGTCACGATGCCGCGCGGCAGGGTCGCCGAGAACAACAGCGTGCGGCGGGTCTCGGGCGTGGCTTCGAGGATGAACTCCATGTCTTCGCGAAAGCCGAGATCGAGCATCTCGTCGGCCTCGTCGAGCACGATCGCCTTCAACTGGGAGACGTCGAGGCGGTTGCGCCGCAAGTGATCGCAGAGCCGGCCGGGCGTGCCGACCACGATGTGGGCGCCGGCGGCCAGTTCGCGCTGCTCGCGGCGCGGATCCATACCACCGACGCAGGAGACGACGCGGGCATTGGCATGGCCGTAAAGCCAGGTCAGCTCGCGATGGACCTGCAGCGCGAGTTCGCGCGTCGGCGCCACGATCAAAGCGAGCGGAGCGCCGGCCTGCTCGAACCGTTCGGCGTCGCCGAGCAGGTTTTTCGCGATCGCCAGCCCGTAGGCCACGGTCTTGCCGGAGCCGGTCTGCGCGGAGACCAGGAGATCACGGCCGTCGGCGGCATCGGCCAGCACGGCGGTCTGCACCTGCGTCAGCCGATCGAAATTGCGCTCCGCCAAGGCTCGGGCGAGCGGCGGATTTGTGGGCATTAATGTCACGGGATCAAACCTTGGTTGGCGTTTACCGCCGAAACGGGAAACAGGGCTTTGAGCCCGATGGCTCGAAAGCTGCCGCCTGGAACACGCGCAGGCGCACGGCGCGATGAATTGGGATGAGATGGGGACCCTTTAGGCCAAATCCAAGCCAAACACCATCCATTCTTTGCAGGGCCGCCAGCCGCTATCGGGATGGTAAACCGTTCAGATCGCTCGGTTCTGTGCCCAATCGGGCCGCAAACGCTCACGGTGATGCTGGGATTCTCAAAACCGTCCGCTAGAGTGCCGCTCCAAGGCCTTTTCATCCAAGGGACCGCCGTGACGCCGTTCAAGACCATTCGCGCCCGCGCCGAGAAGCGCAAAGGCGGCCCCAAGGCGCTGGCCAAACTGCTGCCCGCCAAGCCCGATCCAAAGGCGCTGGCGAAACTCGGCGACGACCGGATTCTGGCGGAAATGTCGCGGCGGGTGTTTTCGGCAGGCTTTGCCTGGAGCGTGATCGAGACCAAATGGCCCGGCTTCGAGAAGGCGTTTCTCGGCTTCAAGCCGGGCCCGCTGACGCTGCAACCGGATGATTTCTGGGACGCCCTGATGAAGGATACGCGCATCGTGCGCAACGGCGCCAAGATCATGTCGGTGCGCGCCAATGCGGGCTTTGTCAGGGATGTTGCGAAGGAGTACGGCAGCTTCGGCAAATTCCTGGCGAAATGGCCGTCCTCCGACGAGGCCGGACTGCTCGAACTGCTCGCGAAACGCGGCAGCCGGCTCGGCGGCAATACCGGTCAGATGATGCTGCGCTTTCTCGGCTGGGACGGGTTCGTGACATCGAGGGACGTCGTGTTGTGCCTGCGCGACGCCGGTCTCGATATCGCCGAGACCGTCACCGCCAAGCGCGACATCGCCAAGGTGCAGGCGCAGTTCAATGCCTGGGCCGAGGAAACCGGGCTTGCCTACGTGCAGATCTCGCGGATTTGCGCGCTGTCGATCGGCGAGAATTATGCGGCAGAGAAGCTTGCGAGCATGATCGGCGGGGACGATTGATCCCGGCGCACATCTCCCATCAAGACAATGGAATCGATCTCAGAGCCCCGCGCCCTTCCCGATCGCACCGGAAAACGAGCGATCCAGGATGTCGGCCGCGTTGAGCTTCTGCCTGATCAGGCCGTTCCGGAAATACAGGTCGATGGTCTGCTGCTCGTCTGCAACCGCGCTGTCGTCGATCGGTGCGATCCGGATTTTGGCGCGGGAGAGCCAGTTGAGCGGCACCGCCGTCGGGATGCCCATGAGCTTGCCCCAGGTCTCCGCGTAGCTGCCGATATTGTTCAACGACCATGCCCGCGCCGCCGTCAACCGCCGTAGAAAATCTTCCAACTCCGACCGCTTGTCGCGAATCGCATTGGGAGTTGCGACCTGAAATCCGATTCCCGGTGTGATCCCGTCCGCCGTAATGATGCGCCGTGACTGGAACAGCACTTCTTCCTGGCTGACATAGGGCTCCCAGGTCGACCATGCGTCGACCGAGCCTTGGGTGTAGGCAACCTTCGCGTCCGAGGGCGCCAGAAACACGATGTTCACATCGGCTGCAGACCAGCCCTTCGATTCGAGCGCGGCCAGGATGAGCTGATGCCCGATCGAACCCCGGCCGGTTGCGATCTTCTTTCCCTTCAAGTCCTCGAAGCCGCGAATTCCTGATTCTTTCGGCACCAGGATCGCGAGGCCCTCCCGGGTCTGCCTGACCGTACCGATGGCCTTCACCGGCACGTTGGCCGCCGCCGCGAAGGTAAAGGGCGCGTCGCCGACCAGACCGGTGTCCAGCGCTCCCGCACCGAGCGCCTCCAGCAGAGGTGCTGCGGCCGGAAACTCCTTCCATTCGATCTTGTAGGGCACATCCTTGAGCACGCCAGCGGCTTCCATCACGGCCTGCGAATTGCCCTTCTGGTCGCCGACGCGAAGTGTGGTCTGCGCGCCGGCCGAGACGATCGCGCCGAGCAGGAAGCCTGCCGTCAAAGCTATCCGTATCATTCCGCGGCAACTCCCCTGGCGGCGCCGCGCGCGGCGATCAGGTTGCGCGTCAGCGGAATCAGGTCGCGGCCATAGTCAATGGCATCGATCAAGGGATCGAAGCCACGGATCAGGAAATGGCTGATGCCAAGGTCGTAGTAATCGCCGAACACCTCGGCGACCTGTTCCGGCGTTCCCACCAGCGCCGTCGTATTGCTGTTGGCGCCGGTGAGCTTGGCGATTTCGGTCCACAGCCGCTTGTCGATCCGCGTGCCCTGGTCGGCCAATGCGAGCAGCCGCCGGGCGCCCGCGGTTGCGTGTCCGTCGGCAGGTTTGCGATAGCCGGTCTTGTCCTGCAACGCGGTGGCGCGCTCGAGAATGGCCTCCGCCTTGGCCCATGCTTTCTCCTCGGTGTCGGCAAGGATGGGCCGCACCGAAAGGCTGAACCGCGGCGTCGGCCGTCCGTGTTTGGCGGCAGCATTTCGCACCCGTGAGGTGACGTCGCGCACCTGCGCGTAGGATTCACCCCACAGCGCGAAGGTGTCGGCATGCTTGCCGGCGACCTCGATCGCGGCGTCGGAGCCGCCGCCGACGAAGATCGGGATCCCCGTGTCGTGGTAGGGCTTCACCTGCGAGAAGCCATTCTCGACCTGATAATATTTGCCGTGATAGCCGAACGGCTTGTCCGAGCTCCATTCGGCGCGGACCACGTCGAGGAACTCGGAGGTACGGGCATAGCGTTCGTCCTTGTCGTCAAGGACGTTGCCGTCCTGTTTCAGTTCGGTCGCGTTGCCGCCGGTGATGACGTGCAAGGCCACCCGCCCGCCCGAGAACTGATCGACGGTAGCCAGCTGTCGCGCCAGCAGCGTCGGCGCGGTGAAGCCGGGCCGCTGCGCGATCAGAACCTTGAGCCGGTCGGTAACGCCAAGCACATGCTGGCCGACCTGCAAGCCATCCGGCGTGGTGGAGTGAAACGCCAGCAGCACGCGATCGAAGCCCGCATTTTCATGCGCCTTGGCGACGGTCTCGATGTGGTGGCGATCCAGTATTGGACCGGATCGCACGATGGTTTCCGACGAGTTGTTGTTGCTGATGTATCCGATGAATTCGACTGACATGACGGGGCTCCAGTTTCGATTTGATTTCAGAGGCCGAGCGCGAGGCGTCCGGCGATCAGGCGCGTAGCGTCGTCCTGCGGGGTGTGCACGCGACCGCACAGCACATCGCGGTAATGCCGTTCCAGCGGGTTGGCGCGGGTGAGGCCGTGATTGCCGGTCAGCGACAACGCGTCCTCGACCACCGCGACGGCGTTGTTGGTGACGGTGAGCTTGACGATGTTGGACTCCGACGCATCCAGCGCGACGCCATCGTCGAAATCGCCGGCGAATCCCTCGATCAGGCGCCGGTTGACCGCAAGGCGGACCTCGATGCCGCCGACGATCTCCTGCGCCCGCGGCAATGTCGCCAGCGACGCGCCGAGATTGGACGGCACCCGGCTCTTCAGGAAGCCTACCAGCCAGTCCCGCGCCGCCCGCGCGATGCCGTCATAGATCGACGCCACGAAAATCGTATGCACGGTCGCATGGGTGAGATCGGGAATCCGCCATTCGTCCGGCCTGCGAACATCGATCTCGTGATCGAGCGGAAACACCACGTCATCGAATACGATGTCATGGCTACCGCTGGCGCGCAGGCCGAGATGATCCCAGGTCTCGACGATCCGCGTCCCCGGCAAGCCGGCCGGCACCAGAAACAGGCCGACGCGCGGCTCCGGCTCGTCGGTCTTCGCCCAGACCGCATACCATTTCAGGATCGGCGCGCCGGTCGAATAGATCTTGCGCCCGCTCAGCCGCCATCCGGTCTCGGTCTTTCGCGCTGTTGTCGCCGGCAAGCCGCCACGAGACGGCGAGCCGAGATCAGGCTCTACCCGCAACGCATTGATCAGCGATACGCCTTCGACGCTCTCACGCGCGAGTTTTCGCGACAGCCGACCGGGCCAGCGCGTGCTGCGCGCCATCACCAGGTGCTGGATGTAATGCATCGACAAGACCAGCGCCGTGGATGGATCGGCCTTGCCGAAGATGTTGAGCACGCGCGCGGCCTCGCTGGCATTAGCCCCTTTCCCACCCAAGGCGGCGGGAACGGTCAGAGCCAGCAATCCCGCTTCGGCAAGCTGTTCGAAATTCTCGAACGGAAAACTGCCGTCGCGATCGTGTTGGGCTGCGCGCGCCGCAAATTCCGACGCGAGCAAGCTTGCGCATGCCAGGAACGACGGCCCTGCGTCCTCGGTCGGTTGCTTCCGCAGGGAACCAGCTTGAACGTTCACCATGTCGCATCCAATCCGAGCAATCCCAGAATGTTGCGGCGTAGATCGGCGAGATAGGGATCGCCGCGGTGTCGCGGATAGGGCCGGTCGACCGCGATATCGGCCTTGATGCGCGCCGGCCGGTCGCTGAAGACGATGACGCGGTTGGCGAGAAACACCGCTTCCTCGACGTCGTGTGTCACCAGCAGTGCGGTGAAGCCGGTGCGCTGCCAGAGTGACAGGATTTCGGTTTGCATCGCGATCCGCGTCAGCGAATCGAGCTTGCCGAGCGGTTCGTCAAGCACCAGGATTTTGGGATCGTTGACCAGCGCCCTCGCCAACGAGACACGTTGCGCCATACCGCCGGAAAGCTGATGCGGATAGGCATTGCGGAACGCGGACAGGCCAACCAGCTCGATCGCGGCATCGACGCGATGGCGCTGCGCTTTCAGGATGCCCTGCGCCTCGAGGCCCAGCGCGACGTTGTGCCAAACCGTCCGCCACGGAAACAGCGTCGGATCCTGGAACACCACCACCCGGGAAGGAAATGGCCCTATGATCGCATTGCCGTCTTCCCGCAACACACCGGAGCGCGGCGGTTCGAGCCCGGCGACCAGGCGCAGCAAGGTCGACTTGCCGCAGCCGGATGGCCCGAGCAGAGCGACGAATTCGCCGGGCCTGGCTTCAAAGCTGACATCGTCGAGCACCGGCAGGACGGCGCCGTCGATATCGAAGGCATGGCTGACATTTTCAACGGTGAGCGAAGCACCGGTCGAATCGAGGGCCGTCGGTTCGGCCCGCGCGAGCGCTACCATTTGACGACTCCCTTCTGCCAGACCAGCAGATGATCGCGGGCCCGGAACAGCAGCGTGATCGCGCCGGAGCACAGCAGCGACATCACGATCAGCGCCGCATACATGTTGGCGTAAGCGGCCCAGCCCTGCGCCCATTGCAGATACCAGCCGAGACCTGCCTTCACGCCGATCATCTCGGCGACGACGAGCACCGCGAAGGACGAGCCGAGCCCCATGAACAGGCCGACGAAGACGTGCGGCAGCGCCGCGGGGATCGCGACCTTCAGCACCAGGAATGACGGCTTCGCGCCCAGCGTTCGCGCCACGTCGTAATAGGCGTTGCTGACACTCGCGACACCCGACCAGGTCAGCACCGTCACCGGAAATCCAGTGGCAAGCGCGATCAGGAACGTGCTGGCACTCCAGCTCGATGGGAAGGTGAAGAAAGCGATCGGCAGCCAGGCCGTCGCCGGCAGCGGCCCGATGAACCGCAGCACCGGATGCACCCAGTAGCCGACACCGCGTGACCAGCCGATCGAGACACCGGTCAGAAAGCCGACGGCCGCGCCGATGGCGTAGCCGCCGAGCTGCAATTTCACCGACGCGAGGACGCTGTCGAGCAGTTTGGGCAGATCGTCGGTATAGACTTCGATGATGGACTGCGGCGGCGGGAAGAACGGCAGCGGCAGCCAGGCGAATTTGGCGGTCGCCACTTCCCACAGCGTCAGGAACAACGCCAGTGCCAGCAGCCACGGCGCGCGCCGCTGCAGGCCCGCGTCAAACCGCCCGAGCCGGCTGCCGGCCACGGTGGCGACGAAGATGATGCCGGACAGGACGAAAGCGGCCGCCGCAATC
Organism: Xanthobacteraceae bacterium; assembly: GCA_019748335.1. Classification (GTDB taxonomy): domain Bacteria; phylum Pseudomonadota; class Alphaproteobacteria; order Rhizobiales; family Xanthobacteraceae; genus Bradyrhizobium. Next base: position 713 of record JAIEPP010000219.1, on the reverse strand, counting down.
GCTGATGTGCGCGGCCAGTCACCGATGTCTGGCCACCACAGGCATGATACGCCGAACGCGAGCCACGCCAGGCTGGCGAACACGCCAATGCCGCCTGATGGAAATGAGACCGGCAGCGACAGCGACCGCCCCGAAAGTGCTGCGCCTTCTTCTGCCGATTGCGCGATCGCGACCGTCTTAGACGCCGAATACGTCGACATAGATTCGCTCCGCAAATTTGGCCGTGTCGGTGCCCGGCTTGAACACCGAGACGCTCTTGAGGTCGTCGGCATAGCCCTTCAGTTCGCGCTTGAGGACTTCGCCGACGGGATGGTGATGATGGGTGTGGTAACGCACCATGCCTTCGAGATCGGCCAGCGACGCCGCTTTCGGCGCATAGGGCTGGAACGATTTCGCGGCCTTTTCGGGATTCTGCGATACGAACATCGCCGCATCCAGCAGGGCCTGCGTGATCGCGCGCGCTACCTGCGGCTCCTCACGCACCAGGCTGCCGCGCAGGCCGACGATGCAGCAGCTCTTGTCCTTGTATTCACCGTCGAGATTGGAGGCGACTTCCTTGTAGGCGCTGTCCTTTAGCCAGAGATAGGCCAGCGGATCGGAGGAGAGGAACGCCTGCACCTCGCCTTTCTCGACCGCGAGGTTGAGGAGATTGCCGGGATAGGGCCGCCAGTCGACATCCCTGTTGGGATCGATGCCGAGCTTGGCGAGCTGGA
>JAIEPP010000532.1 GCA_019748335.1 Xanthobacteraceae bacterium | reverse complement strand
CCAACCTGCGCAGATCACCGACGTCCTTCTCACGCACGTTCATCCTGACCACACGGGCGGACTGGTGATCGGCGGAAAGCTCATGTTCCCGAATGCGACGGTGCATGCAGGAAAGCCGGATGTCGACTTGTTCCTGGATCGCGACGCAGCGACCAAGCTCAAGGTCAACACCGCGTACGTCGACTCGGCGGTCAAAACGTTCAAGCCGTATGTCGACGCCAACAAGGTCAAGCCGTTCACGGGAACGGTCGAGATCATTCCGGGCCTGACGGCTGAATTGCATCCGGGTCACACACCCGGCAGCGCGTTCTACAAGCTTGTGAGCAACGGGCAGCAACTCACCTTCGTCGGCGATATCGTGCACGCTGCTCCAGTTCAGTTGGCGGATCCCGAAATCACTATCGCTTTCGACGTGGATACCGTGGCGGCCGCCAAGACCCGCATCGACGTGTTCGAGAAGATCGCGAAGAACGGCGAACTCATCGCATCCCCCCACATCGCGTTTCCGGGTGTCGGCAGGATCACGAAGGTGCAGGAGGGTTACGAATGGTTGCCGATCAACTATGGTAACCGGAACGTACCGAAGAAGTAGAGCTTGGGCGGTCATCCGCGTCGCTGAGGAGGAGGCGGCGGCGCGGATGGCCCCAGTTGAAGTTTTCGTACGAACTCCTCCTGCGGCACACAGGAGGCCGGATCGAGCTAACGTTCGCGGTGATAGGCGAGATAGGGCTGATAGTGATCGTGGAGGAAGCGCAATTCCGTTACGACATCGGCGTGCATGTCTATCCGCAAATCCAGCTCGGAAACCTGCCGCGATCCGTGAACCGAGATGGAAGCCGAGCGTTCCGGCAACGGGCCTTTCGCTCCTTTTTGTCCGCCGGCACTCCGACCGGCCTCAAGCGAACGGACGAGCCGTTCTGGCAGGGAGCTCCTCGGCCGACGCTTCGAACGCTGCAGCCATTGCGACAAGAACTTCCTCGCTCGCTAAGACATTGCCGAAGACGGCAAAGTTCTTGCCTGTCCGACCGATGCCCCGAATAAGCTCGGGTGGAAGAACCCGTAAGACCGCGGCCCTGCCTTCCCGGCCGAGAATTCCGATCTGCCGGAATTCGCGCAACGGATCGGACTGCATGACGACATCGGGAGCGCTGGCCGCCGTGTGACCGGAAGCCAAGAGGCTCATCGCGAGCGGACGTAGTTCCATAACCGCTCATTACGCGAATTTGGGGCACGTCAGCGTTTCACCGCTCATGGCAGGCTTGCTACCCATCCGGTATGCGCAAACACCGTTTGGCCGCGATAGAGTTGAAAGAGAGCCAGCGGCATGAAATTCGCACCATGGATTCCAGACAACGTTCGGCCCCTTCTTGAGAGCCTGAATGCCAATCCGGCCCACAACAGTCAGCGGCGGCCTATCTCCTGGTGAGATTGAATAGACCATTCCCTTCCAAGTGAACCAAGGACAGGGCGCAAGCATCGCAGTGTCAGCCTGTATCCGGTATGCTTACTACCCAGGGCCTTGGGTCAACTGCTGCAGGATCTGTTGGAACATCTGAGCCGGGTCGTTTTGCCCCCCAGACGTCCCTTTGGTGCACACGCCCTGAAGCGCACCCTTGATGCCGCCGGCGCTCACGCAGTCGAGTTCGCGCTCGCTCAGAACGTCACCCTTCGCATTGATTGCATTCGTCATCTCATGTCTCCTCTGGTTGGTACATCGTCAGAAGCTTGTGCGTGTCAGCGAAATCCGCCTCGGTTCGGGCGGATTTCGATCCGGCTTGTCCGAGCGATCAGGTGCAGGTTCCGCCGCGGTGACCGGGATAGTTGACCGCGCCGCAGAGGGAGCCACCAGTCGCCCAGACGGCGACGCCGTAGTTGCCGATGCTGATCTCGATTCCGACGTAGCCTTTTTCGACAACCACGGTGACCTTGCCTGCGGCCACGGTGTCGAGTTCGTCGATGGTCATTTCACTGTGTGCGTTGCTCATGTCGCTCTCCCGATCTGGTGCTGAAGGGCTCAGTGATAGGTGCCGAGCGTGGGCCGGCTCCAGATGTCGCGCATCGTCCAGCCGCCAACCGGCAGGTAAGCCAGCGCCTGCTGGGGAGAAAGCGGAATATTCGGGGCGCCGCCGACGACGATGTCCAGCTGCGGGTCTTCGATCATGGAAGCCTGGTCGTTGCGATCCGAATTCTTGAACTTGGTCATTGTCGTCTCCTGGTGCGTTTTGGAGCGAGACCATTCCCGCCAACCGTGTTCAGACCAATATTCCCTTCCCGTCGGAGCGACTGTGACCATGGTCACACAGCGAAACGGAACCCCAAATTTGGTGCCGACGCCGTCAGCGGTTGCGCTCGCAGGCGCTCATTGCAACGTCGGTCGAGACCGCACGGACACGCGGAAATGGCCGCTCGCTTGCGGCAATCGCGGGCACGTCAAGGAAGTTGGGAGGAGGCGTCGAGATGCCGACAACCGCTCGGAAAGGCAGCGCCTCTTACAGGCGCGTCTGGATCGAGCTGAGAATACCGGTTGTCGTATCGATGAACTGGATGGCCTGCTGCGTCTTTCCGAAACCGAGCGGAAAACGCGAACATCGGTCCGACAACTGGGCCAGCCGCTTTCGTTCTTCGGCAAGGATCGTGTTGCTCTTGTCGAGCGCGAATTTGACGACGCCCTTTATCTGGCTGTTGTTGCCGGAATCGGTGATCTCTTTTTCGATCGTGATCAGATATTCGTAGCTCGACAGCTCCTCGGATATCTGCAGCAATTCCCGCATCGCCGATGTCACGCATTCGGCGTCGTTACTGGAAATATCAGTCCGTTTCGAGGTCTGAACCAGGTCGCCCATCAAGTTCTGAAACAGCGGCTTCATGGTCTCGACCTTCTTGAAGTCGGCTTCGCTTAGGACGCCGCCTTGAGATGCCACCGGAACGAACGCAGCAAGCGCAACGCCGAGCAGCAGCGGCCACATCCGTCCCCGGCGACTGACGCCCGCCCGGCGATCGTCGCGCTTCGATGCAGCAAATGAAGTATCCGCGATCGATTTGCACGTTGCTGTGATGTTCATCGGATCTGCCTCGAAAATTCCACAGGAAGCATAATTCGCCACAGCAAGAACCGCCAGAGCGGTTGGGTTCCGCTGCGCTTCAATTTCCCGGTGCTTGCCGTTTGCGAAATAGCCAGTTACGCCCGGTTTAGTTGTTCGACATGCCGTTTTGTGTATTATTCGTCACATAAGGGCGTGCCGTAGTCATCCTAGAATTAATGCGTCTGATCGCCGCCGGCGAGGCAGCTTCGATCAAGTAATGGACCCGCAGGAATGACCGATATCTCGCAGCGGGTATTTCGTGCCGTTGCCCTGCAACGCGCCGCTTCGCCCGAACAACTCGATCATCTCGTCCGCATCACGCGACCGGTTGACTGGATCATCATCGTGGTGATCGGGGTGGCGCTTATCTCGGCGGTGACATGGGGAATCGTCGGGCGCGTTCCGACCCGGGCGGCTGGCGACGGAATCCTGATCAGCGGTGGCGGCCGTGTCGTCGACGCCTCCTCTTCTGCCGCCGGCCGATTGGCGACGATAGCCGTCATGGTCGGTGATCACGTCACACAGGGGCAGCCGATCGCCGAAATCGTGCAGACCGACATTCAGCAGAAATATGCCAGCGCAGTGGCGGTGCTCCGCGAGAAGGAACAGCAGCACAAGGACCTGCTCGAAAAAACCGAGCGTGAACTCGCTTCCAAACGCCAGAACACGGCCAAGCTCGAAGCCGCCTTCAACCAGGTCATCAAGGCCACGTCTCAGCGTGTCGACTTTCTCACGGTGGACGTCAAGAACCTCGAAGACCTGTTGGCGAAGGGGCTGACGACGCGGCGAACCTACGACGACCGCCGCCGCGACCTGACCGATGCACAGCAGCGGCGCGAGGACACCCAGAACGAGATCCTGAAGTTGCGATCACAGCAGACCGACCTCGATACGCAACGCGAGCGCGAAAGCCAGACGTCCGAGTTCGCCGTCAACGACGCGCGCCGGCAGATGGAAGCAGCCGCAAGCCAGCTCACGCAAAACACCCAGATTATAAGTCCGATTGACGGGCGCGTGCTCGAAATCAAGATTTCAGCCGGCGCGGTGCTGACGGTCGGTACGCCGGTGATTGCGATCGAGAGCGAGGGCAAGCGGCTCGAGGCCTTGATCTATATTCCGGCCGAGCGCGGCAAGAACGTCAAGCTGGGGATGCCGGTCCGTATCGAGCCGAGCACGGTGAAACGCGAGGAATTCGGCACCATGGTCGGCACGGTCACGACCATCTCCGACTTTCCGATCACCCCGCAGGGCATGGCGGCGGTCCTGCACAACGACAACCTGGTCCAGCGTTTCTCCAAGGAAGGCGCGGCCTATGCCGCCACCGTGAGCCTGGAGCAGGATCCCGAAACGACCAGCGGATATCGCTGGGCGGTCGGAAAAGGTCCGCCCGTCAAGTTGACCAGCGGCACGCTCACGCACGCCGAGATCACGACCCGGCGTCAGCGCCCGATCGATCTCGTGGTCCCCCTCTTCAAGAAATTGACCGGGCTCGATGGATAGCAATCCGTCGCAGCAACCAGCTCCGGCGCAGTTCCGGCCGCCATCGCTATGGCACCGGATACGAAGGCTGCTCTGGCTCAAGAACGTCAGGCGGACGCCGACTATCCTGCAGATGGAAGCGGTCGAATGCGGCGCTGCGTCGCTGGCGATGGTGCTTGCACATCACGGCGCATGGATTCCGCTGGAACAGCTCCGGATTGCCTGCGGCGTTTCGCGCGACGGCAGCAAGGCCAGCAATATCGTACGGGCGGCCCGCACCTTCGGGATGGATGCAAAGGGATTTCGCAGCGAGCCCGGGTCGCTGCGCAACTTGCCGATGCCCTGCATCATCCATTGGAACTTCAACCATTTCGTGGTGCTGGAAGGCATCGACGGCGGCGACGTCTATATCAACGATCCCGCGATCGGGCGGCGGCGGATCGACATGGTCGAACTCGACATGGCGTTCACCGGCGTTGCCCTCACCATGGAGCCGACGCCGGCCTTCCGGAAGTCGGGCAGCAGGCCACAGGGCATCAAGCTGCTGCTGCGCGAACTGCGCTCGTCCAAGCCCGCGGTCGCGCTGCTGGTGTTGGTTAGCCTCGCGATGGTCGTTCCCGCCATCGTGGCCGCCGGCTTCTCCAAGATTTTCATCGACGACATCCTCATCAAGCATACCAACAGCTGGCTCGTTCCGCTGCTGATCGGCATGGGACTGACGGCGCTGATCCGCGCCGCACTGACGTTTCTGCGGCAATCGCTGCTGCTGCGGCTGCAGACCAAGCTTTCGGTGGTCATGGTCAGCCGTTTTCTGTGGCATGTGATGAGGCTACCGATCGAGTTCTTCACGCAGCGTCATGCCGGCGACGTCGCCACCCGGGTCGGCGCCAGCGAGCAGATCGGCCGCTTGTTGTCGAACGGAATTGCCGCCAATGCGCTTAACCTGACGTCGATCGTCTTTTTCGCCATCGGGATGGCGATCTACGATGTTCCGCTCGCGGCCATCGGCGTTGGTATGTCACTGGCGAACGTGCTGGCATTGCAGGTGATCAGCGGCCGCCGCGAGGACATGAGCCGCAGTCTTGCGCTGGAGCAAGGCAAGCTCGTCGGCACCACCGTCAGTGCCGTACGCAGCATCGAGACGCTCAAGGCCAGCGGCCTGGAGGACGATGCGTTCGGCCAATGGGCCGGCATCCAGGCCAAGGCATTGAACGCCGAGCAGGAACTCGGCGCGTCGTCGATCTTTCTCGACATGCTGCCCACGCTGTTTTCCGGACTGACGGTCGCCGCCATCCTGGGTGTTGGCGGTCTGCGCGTCATCGAGGGATCGTTGACGCTGGGCAGCCTCGTCGCATTTCAATCGCTGATGGCGAGCTTTTCCGAGCCGGTCACCGAGCTCGTCAACTACGTCGGAAGCCTTCAGACCATCAAGGGCGGGCTGGAGCGGCTCGAGGACGTCTACAACTATCCTCTCGGGGACCAGAACCAACACGATGCCTCACCGGAGCGTTTTCCGGCCAAGCTGGCCGGTCGTGTCGAACTCAACGACCTCAAGTTCGGCTATTCGATCCTGGAAGCTCCGCTGCTGGACGGCATCACGATCAACATCGAGCCGGGTTCGCGGGTTGCTTTGGTCGGATCGTCCGGCAGCGGCAAATCCACGCTCGGCAAGCTGATTTGCGGCCTCTACCGGCCGTGGGCCGGCTCGATCAGCATCGACGGCTGGAAGCTCGACGAGATTCCGCCCCAGGTCTTCGCCAATTCGGTCACTTACGTCGACCAGGACATCTTCCTGTTCGAAGGGACCGCGCGAGAGAACCTGACCTTGTGGGACGCGACCGTTACCGAGGACGATCTGTCGCTGGCGCTGAAAGATGCCGCGATCCACGAAGACATCGCAACGCGCACCGGAAACTTCGACTGCTACGTCAATGAGGGCGGCACCAATTTCAGCGGCGGCCAGCGCCAACGCATCGAGATCGCGCGTGCGCTGGTCTCCAATCCGTCCGTCATCGTGCTGGACGAGGCGACCGGCGCACTCGACCCGATCACCGAAAAAATCATCGACGACAATCTGCGGCGTCGCGGCTGCAGCTGCATCATCATCGCGCACCGCCTGAGCACGATCCGCGACTGTGACGAAATCATCGTGCTGCAGCAAGGCCGCATCGTCGAGCGCGGAACCCATGAACAGCTGATGGGCCTTCAAGGCGCCTACGCAAACCTGGTGGCTCAGGAATGACCGGGTCCATCCGCGAGCAAATCCAGGCCAGCGCGCCGGGGAGTTCCCCGTCGATCGCGTTCGATGGCCGCCGCCCGATGCTACTCGACCATCGCGACCACGTGCTCAAGGTGACATCCGGACATGTCGATATCTTTGCGGTCGGCGATGCCGGCGGGGCGCGGCATCATCTGGTCCGCGTCGAAAAGGACGAGATCATTCTCGACCTGCAGGAGGCTCTGAACAGGCTCGGCTCACCGATCCAGATCGTGGCCGTGGGGATGCCCGGCACCGAGGCGGCCGTCATTCCGCAAGCCGAGATCGCGGCTTTCGATCCGGTCGCCGCCTGGATCCGGCAGCTCGCATGGCTGATCACCGGGTCGCATCCGAGCTGGGATATGCTCGAGGTCGCGAGCGGCGAACCGGCGACCGTGCCGCCGGGCGAGAGACGCCGTGGTCCGGCGCGCAGCCTCGTATGGGTCTCGCTTGCCTCCGGGACCGCCGCTCCCATGGGGCTTGAGCCCGGGATCGCCGCGAGCAGCCCGCCTCTGCCGCTAACGGCCGGGATGTGGATCGAAGCGGGATCGTCGGGATGCAGCGCATCTGCCACCGGCGAATTCCCGGCAAGCGAAGGGTTGTGGCAGGCCGTCGATCAGTTTCATCTCACGGTCGCCGGCAGCATTCGCCACAACATTGCGCGCGTCGCCGAACAGGAACGGCAGCGTATCGTCGTTCGCGGCGAACTCATGACGGCGCAAACGATCGAGTCCTTTGACCGCCTTGCGGATGTCGTGGTGCCCAGTACCGGCCACGCGGGAATCGCGACCGATCAGGCGGATCCGTTGCTGGCCGCTTGTCAGCTGGTGGCGGAAGCGATCCGCGCGCCCTTCACGGCGCCGTCTCATCCTGAATTGACGCAGTACGGGTTTGCTCGTGTGGTCGAGATCGCGCGTAGCGCGCACCTGCGCGTGCGTCGCACGCTGTTGCGCCGCGAATGGTGGAAGGACGATGGCGGGCCGCTGGTCGCCTGGCACGGCGAGTCCCGCCATCCGGTCGCCCTAATCCGACGCGGCCGACGCTATGTGACGTTCGATCCGAAGACCAGGATGCAGCGTACGGTAGATCGCTCGTTCGCGATGGAGTTGTCGCCGGAAGCGGCCTCGTTCTACCCCGCTTTGCCCGCACGACCGCTCCGTTTTCGGGACCTGCTGACCTTTGCGCTCCAGCATGGGCGGGGGAATTTCCTCAGAATAGCATTCGGCGTCGTCGCGATCGGCCTGCTGTCGCTGGTTACGCCGCTCATCACCAAGATCCTGATCAATTCCGTCATTCCGCGCAGCGAGCTCGACCAGCTGGTATTTTGTGCTCTCGCGCTTGCCGTTTGCGCCATCGGCGTTGCCTGCGTGCAGACCATGCAAGGGTTGGCGATGCTTCGGGTGGAGGGCACGATGGACTGGAAGCTGCAGGCGGCCGTAATCGACCGCGTGCTGCGACTGCCCACGGCCCTGTTCCGCGAGTACACCGTGGGCGACTTCGTCGACCGCGCGATGGGCATCGATGCCGCCCGCCGGATCTTCACCGGGCGCGCGCTACGCAGCATGATGAGCGGTCTGTTCGCTTTGTTCAGCATCGTTCTGATGCTTTACTATGATGCTAAGCTCGGCCTTGTCGCCTTGCTGCTGAGCATGATCAGGGCGATCGTGATTCTCGCCGTCAGCGGCGTGCGCCTCTACCACGAAAGCAAATACTTCGGCCTTCAGGGCCGGATCAGCGGGTTCGTGCTGCAATTGATTGCCGGTATCGGCAAGCTGCGGGTCGCGAACGCAACCACCCGGGCCCTCGCCATCTGGTCGCGGCAATTCGCAACGCAGAAGCGAAATTTCCTCGGCTCGCAGCGTGCTGCCAATGTGCTCGGCGTGTTCGAGACCACCTATCCGCTGGTGGCGACCCTGATCATTTTCGCGGCCGGGACCTATTTCAAGAGCAAGTTGCTGACCGACGTCGGCGGCTTCCTCGCTTTCTTCGCGGCATTTGGACAATCGATGGGATCGATCGGCGCCTTTGCTTCAGGAATCAGCGAGGCCCTGATCGCCATCCCGCACATTGCCCGCCTCCGGCCGCTGATCTCCGGCCCCGCCGAATTGTCCGACGATCGGAAGTCGCCGGGCGAACTGGCCGGGGTGGTCGAGTTCTCCCGCGTGAACTTTCGATACGCTTCGAGCGGCCCGCCGGTGCTGGAGAATGTCTCGTTCAGAATTGCAAAGGGTGAATACGTCGCGATCGTCGGCCCCTCCGGTAGCGGAAAGTCGTCGCTGTTCCGGCTATTGCTGGGCTTCGAAAAGCCGGAGTCCGGAACGGTCTTCCTCGACGGCAAGGCGATCGACACGCTGGATATCAGCGCCGTGCGCCGCCAGCTTGGTGTGGTCCTGCAAAACGGCAAACTGACGAGCGGCAGCCTTTACGACAACATCTGCGGGGGCGTGCAGCTTCCCCTCGAACAGGCCTGGGAGGCCGCAAGGCTTGCAGGGTTGGAAGATGACATCAAGGCGATGCCAATGGGCATGAATACGGTGGTCTCCGAAGGCGTGAGCACGCTATCCGGTGGCCAACGGCAGCGTATCATGATTGCCCGCGCAATCGCCCGCCGTCCACGAATCCTGCTGTTCGATGAAGCCACCAGCGCGCTCGACAACCGGTCGCAGGCGATCGTGAGCGACTCGCTGGGTAATCTCAACGTGACCCGGCTGGTGATCGCGCATCGTCTCAGCACCGTGCGACAGGCCGACCGTATCATTGTGCTGGTCGACGGCAAGGTGGTGCAGAGTGGAACCTACGATGAACTCGCGAGCACGCCGGGCACCTTCGCGTCTTTTGCCCAGCGGCAATTGCTTTAGCGCGGTCGAATCCGAATTCCCTGCCTCGCGCTATTTTTCCGCCTTGAGCATCAGCGATTTGGCAAAGCGATCGTCGGCACGGCGAAGACGGCGGCAGAGCTCGCGGCTGATATTCTGCATCACGATCACATAGGCATGAATGTCGGCCTTGTAGCAGGCATAGAGGTTCTGCGTGGTGAGCTCGTAGAGGACGGTTGGAGTTTCCACGACGACTGTCGCCGAGCGGTTCTGCATTTCGATCAGGGTCATCTCGCCGAAGAAGTCGCCGGGTTCGAGGTTCGACATGCGAAACGACTGGCCGGACTCGGTTTGCTTGTTGACCGCGAGTTGCCCGGAATACACGACGAACAACGATCGGCCCGGCTCCCCCTCCGCGACAACTGTCTCGCCCGCGGCAAAGCTGCGCTCGACCAGCATTGAAATTAGCAGATCCAGGCTCGCATCCGTCAACCCGCCGAAGAAGGGCGTGGCAAGCAAAAATACTTTCAATTCGGGGGAGCTGACGGCCATCGGGACAGTATAGGCGCGTCGCGCAAGGCAGCAAGCGACGCGTCCCAACACGCCGGCGCTCCGACACGCATTCCGGCGACGTCGGTTCCGCAGCGCCGTCTCACCCGAAGTGATATCCATCACGGAATCGCTTTCGCGCGTTCGTAGATAGTTGTCATGATCGAAGAGATGGGAGCGAACAATGAATCACGAAGTTCTGAACGACGATCAGCTTTCCATAGTTCGCCGACTTTTTCAACAAAATCCGCCAGAAGCGGCCGCTTGAAAAAAATGTCCGCTATTGCACCCGCACAACGGACTCAAGTCATTCATTGCGCTATGTCCGAGAAGTGCCAACAGGCGACATGGACCACATCGAATATGAAAGAGGCCGCTAACTGAGGCGGCCTCTTACTAGTGAGTCTTACCCTTGCGTTAGCTGGTTCAGTATTTGTTGAAACATCGCGGCGGCATCGTTCTGGCCGGCGCTGCCGCTTTTTGTGCAAACTCCCGTAACTGCCCCCTTGATATTGAGTTGGCCGCCGCTCGCAGCGTCAAGTTCGCCAATGGTCAGTTCGCATGACCGGTTCACTTCGACAAGCGCAGTCGATTCATTCGCTTTCATGGTCTTCTCCAACGTTTCGGTGTGGGATCATTCCCGACACTGTGTAGTGGAGATTACCCGCGATCGATCCGGCCGGCTGTGACCAACTGCCCATAGAAACTCTTGTTTTTCGCTTGAGGGCGTCGTGACATATTCTGAAGACGCCGTATCGCACGTAAATTTTCCAACCGGAGAGACAGACCGCATGAATCCGAAGCTCGGTATCTGGTTAAACGGAGATTTCAGAAGTGCGCTTGACCATCCGACATTGCAATCTGTTCAGATGCCATAGTACAGCTTGTTCAACTATGGCGAGTGGGGAGTTCATCGAAGATTGTTGCTCGCGCGGCACCCATTGGCAGAGAAAGCCACTGGGAAAGTGGTGTGCTGAAAAACGACCGACGTTGAACGTAAAACGCACAAGATATTCGCTCTCTCAGTCGGCAATTCGTGCATTTACGGGTGCTACCCGCGGAAGTCAGGCAAGAATACTTGGCCCGGCATTTTCTCTGGTAATCTCAGAGACTTGCTGGTGGAGCGAGAGGGATTCGAACTCATGTTATGGTCGGGCGGCAGTCCCGATCGAACCCGTCTCCGCCGATAGTCTCCGCAAAACGGGAATATTCGCGGACAAGGCCGGAGACTTTTCCCGATTTCCTCCCTGAGTTCGGCAAACTGAAGCTCCGGAGACAAATTCAAATGCGCGAAAAGCCGGGATTTCCGGCCCATACTTGCGTCTCTAAGGAGGTCTCTCCGAAGGCCGGAATGCGTGGCTGGGGCGGGAGGGATCGAACCTCCGAATGGGGGAATCAAAATCCCCTGCCTTACCGCTTGGCTACGCCCCAACAGGCCGGATACGGAACACGCGCGATCCGTCTCCGGCACCGCCGGTCTATAGAGGGAGTTGAGTGATTTCAACAGGCTGGGGGCGCTAATTTCGGCCCAAAACCCGGCCGGACGCGACCACACTTTATAATAGGTCGCTTCCTCCCCTTCCCCGTCCGTTTTTGGGTCGGCATCCGCCGCCGAGGCGGCCCGATACCGCCGTTGGGAGAGTTGAGAGAAGGCGGGTTTCGTGGGAAGACGGCAGCCTGTCGTCCCAAAGCGAGATGCCCGTCATGACCTACCGCGCGCCGATTAATGACATCCTGCTCGCGCTCAACCACGGCGCCGGCCTTCAGGCCGCCGTGAAGGCCGGCCATTACGGCGATTTCGACGGCGACATCACCGCGGCCGTGCTGGAGGAAGCCGGCAAGTTCGCCGGCGACGTGCTGGCGCCGCTCAATCGCGTCGGCGACGAACACGGCATCAAGCTCGAAGCCAACAAGGTCACGACAGCACCGGGCTGGCCCGATGCGTATCAGCGCTGGACCGCGGCCGGATGGAACGCGGTATCGGGCCCGGAAGCTTTTGGCGGCCAGGGCCTGCCGCTGGCGATCAACGCCGCCTGCACCGAAATCTGGAGCGCGTCGAACATCGCCTTCGGCCTCTGCCCGCTGCTGACGCTCTCGGCGATCGAGGCGCTCGACGCCCATGGCAGCGATGAACTGAAGAAGATTTACCTCGAGAAACTGGTGTCGGGCGAATGGACCGGCACCATGCAACTGACCGAGCCGCAGGCCGGGTCCGACGTCGGCGCGCTGCGCACCCGCGCCGAGCGGGCAAGCGACGGCAGCTACCGCGTCAAGGGCACCAAGATCTTCATCACCTATGGCGATCACGACATGACCGATAATATCGTTCATTTCGTGCTGGCGCGCCTGCCCGATGCGCCCGCGGGCACCAAGGGAATTTCTCTCTTTTTGATTCCGAAATTCCTGGTCAACGCCGACGGCTCGCTCGGCGCCCGCAACGACATCTATCCGAGCGGCGTCGAGCACAAGCTCGGCATGCATGCCTCGCCCACCTGCACCATGACCATGGGGGACCAGGGCGGCGCGATCGGCTACCTGATCGGCGAGGAAAACCGCGGCATGCTTTGCATGTTCACGATGATGAACCAGGCTCGCCTCGGCGTCGGCCTCGAAGGCGTCGGGATTGCCGACCGCGCCTACCAGCAGGCGCTGGCCTTTGCCCAGGAACGCAAGCAAGGCCGCGGCCTCGGCTCGAAGACCAGCGGCATGGACACCATCATCGTGCATCCCGACGTCAAGCGTATGCTGATGCAGATGCGCGCGATGACCGCGGCCGCGCGCTCGATCTGTTACGCCACCGCGGTGGCGCTCGACGTTTCCGTGCGCGCCAAGGACGCGAAGGTGCGCAGCGATGCTGCCGCGCGCGGCGCGCTGCTTACGCCGATCGCCAAAGCGTTCTCCACCGACATCGGCAACGAGGTCACGTATCTCGGCGTGCAGATCCACGGCGGCATGGGTTTTATCGAGGAGACCGGCGCCGCCCAGCATTACCGCGACGCCCGCATCACCTCGATCTACGAGGGCACCAACGGCATCCAGTCGATCGACCTCGTCACCCGCAAACTCGCGGCCAATGGCGGCGCCTCGGTGTGGGCGCTGATGGAAGAGCTCTCCGGGATCGTCAAGCAGGTCGAAGCCTCCAACGATCCGGCGTTCGGCACCACCGGTGCCAAACTGCGCGATGCGCTGGGATCGCTGGAGCGCGCCAGCAAATGGCTGCTGGAGCGCGTCGCCTCGGCGCCGAACGACGCGCTGGCGGGTGCGACGCCCTATCTGCGACTGTTCGGGTCCACGCTCGGCGGCTGCATGCTGGCCGGCGAAGCGCTCGCCGCCAAGGGCAACGGCGAGGCCGGCGATCCGCAACGCTATGTCACGCTGGCGAGGTTCTTTGCCGAAAATATTTCGGTGCAGGCCGGCTCGCTGGAGAAGACCGTGACCGACGGCGCCGATGCGGTGAACGGCGCGGACGCGGTGCTGCTGGGGTAGAGGCTCCCGACAGCGTCGTCCCGCGCCCCTTCCCTGACACCCATTCGACGACGTAACGCCATCTTGCCTTGCGAGCCTTGGCCGCGAGCAAGAATCCAAACCAGTTCTCGCAACCGGGCACGGACCGGTTTAACCTTAGGTTGCCAGGCCGGATCAACGGCCGGTGAACAATGGGAGGATGCGATGACACGCTACGAGCAGCGCGATCGAGAGGTCATGTTTTCGCGGCGCACGCTGGTGCACGGGGTGGCGGCAATCGCCGGCGCCACCGCTGCGGGAGCCGGCGGCGCGCTGGCGCAGAACGCGCCGGCCCCGGTGGGCCCGCCGACGACGATCACCAGCCCGCCGCGCGATTTCAGCCCGCGCGGGGCGCCGACCACCTATTTCTGGGACCCTGACATCATTGCCGTAGACCCGTCGTTCAACGACATCGCCCAGCCCAACACCGCGATCAAGCGGCTTTACACCGGTCTGCTGTGGGCCGAAGGCCCGGCCTGGAGCGCGCAGGGCCGCTATCTGCTGTGGAGCGACATTCCCAACAACCGGCAGATGCGCTGGTCGGAAGACGACGGCCATGTCAGCGTGTTCCGCGCGCCGTCCAACAATTCCAACGGCAACTCGTTCGACTTCCAGGGCCGCCAGCTCTCCTGCGAACATCTCACCCGCCGGGTGGTGCGCTATGAGCATGACGGCACCGCGACCGTGCTGGCGGATTCCTACAACGGCAAGAAGCTCAACTCGCCGAACGACATCGCCGCCCATCCCGACGGCAGCTACTGGTTCACCGATCCGCCCTATGGCGGCCAGCTCTACGAGGGCGAACCCGATATCGCGGGCGGCGCCAGCAATGCCGGCGGCAAGCTCAATCCGCGGATCGGCCAGCCAGCCGGCTTCGTGCCGGGCAAGCGCGAACTTCCGACCAACTGCTATCGCATCGACCCCAGTGGCCGTATCGACCTCGTGGTGACCGAGGAACAGGTGCCCGATCCCAATGGCCTCGCCTTCTCGCCCGACTACAAGAAACTGTACGTCGCTTCCACCGGCAAGGGACCGGGCGATACCGGTCCCGGCGGCAAGGGAGACATGTTCGTGTTCGATGTCGGCACCGACAACAAGCTCTCCAACGGCAAGCGGTTCAGCGACTTCATGATCGACGGCGTGAAATGCGGACCGGACGGCGTGCGCTGCGACGTCAACGGCAATGTCTGGGCTTCCAGCAATGCCGGCCGCGCCGTCGGCTATAGCGGCGTGACGGTGTGGAACCCGGACGGCAAGCTGATCGGCCGCATCCGACTGCCCGAGGTGTGCGGCAACATCACCTTCGGCG
>JAIEPP010000692.1 GCA_019748335.1 Xanthobacteraceae bacterium | reverse complement strand
CGATGACATTGACCGCGAAATAGTCAGATTGCAGTCTGCGCTGCAGCCCGTGATCAAGGCTGCCTTGGCCAATCAGAATGTCCAGGCCCTCGGCATCCTGAGCTCGCCGTCGGGCTCGCCTTTCGACAAGTCGCTTGAGCTGACGCGCGGTCTGCGCGATGTCATGGACCAAAGGGTTCAGAAGGGCTCGGACGACCTTACCGTAGCGACCAACAGCACGATCCGGTTGACCTGGATCATGATGGTCACGATCCTTGCTATAGGCTCCACCCTCGGCTTCGTCATTGCGCAATTCGGCATCGCAAAGCCCGTTGGTGTCATCGTGAGCCTGCTCCAACAGCTTGCGAAGGGCGATCACAACATCGAAGTTACCGGCACGGAACGCAAGGACGAAGTCGGCGATGTCGCCAAAACAGCCGTTGTGTTCAAGGAGAACGGCCTCGCCAAGCTCCGCATGGAGCAGGAACAGAAAGAATTCGAACAGCGCACGGCCTCCGAGCGCAAGGCGGACCTGGTCAAGCTCGCCGACGATTTTGAAAGCGCGGTCGGCGAGATCATCGAAACCGTGTCCTCGGCTTCGACCGAACTCGAAGCTTCCGCCGGTACGCTGACCGCCACCGCGGTTCGCTCGCAGGAACTGACCACGGCGGTTGCCGCCGCCTCCGAAGAAGCGTCCACCAATGTGCAATCGGTGGCGTCGGCCACCGAGGAGATGGCGTCATCCGTCAACGAAATCAGCCGTCAGGTGCAGGAATCCGCACGAATTGCCGGCGATGCGGTGGAACAGGCGCGCAAGACCAACGACCGCGTCAGTGAACTTTCGAAGGCGGCAGCGCGTATCGGCGACGTCGTTGAACTCATCAACACCATCGCCGGGCAGACCAACCTGCTGGCGCTGAACGCCACCATCGAAGCGGCGCGTGCCGGCGAGGCCGGCCGCGGTTTTGCGGTGGTGGCTTCCGAGGTGAAAGCGCTCGCCGAGCAGACCGCGAAAGCGACCGGTGAGATCGGACAGCAGATCAGCGGCATTCAGGCCGCGACCCAGGAATCGGTCAACGCCATCAAGGAAATCAGCGGCACCATCGAGAAGCTTTCAGAGATCTCCTCGACCATCGCGGCCGCGGTGGAAGAGCAGGGTGCGGCAACGCAGGAAATTTCCCGCAACGTGCAGCAGGCCGCCCAGGGCACGCAGGAGGTGTCCTCCAACATCGCCAACGTGCAGCGCGGCGCCAGCGAGACCGGTTCGGCCTCCTCGCAGGTGCACTCGGCGGCCCAGTCGCTTTCCGGCGACAGCAACCGGCTCAAGCTTGAGGTCGGCAAGTTTCTCAGCACGGTCAGGGCCGCATGACTGCCCGCGGCACCGTTATTGTCCGACAGCCGCCGCTAACGCCCACGAGCCCCTTAAGCCCCACGGGTCCTGGTCATGCGGGATGCCGGCGGATCGCGATCGTGCCGACTTGGACGTCGCCGTAATGGATGTGCCAGCAGTCTTGGCGTTCGCAATACCGGCGGCGGGTGAGTTCGGACATGACCATGAATTCAACATTGGCCCATTGTAGGTGAGCCCAGCTTTCGACCTCGGTACGGTAGCGGCTTTTGGAAGCCGCTCGAAATAATCCCGGGCCAGCATCCAGGCGGCCGGGCGAATTTCTCTCGAGGGATCCTTATTGGGCGCGGCCGCGAGTTGTCAGAGCCCAAGACAACGACGCCTGCTCCGTTGTCGTCAATCGAATTTTATGCCGGAGGCCTGCACGACCTTACCCCACCGTGCGTAGTCGGCGTGAATCGTCTGGGTGAAGGCATCAGGGGTCGACGTGGTGACGTTAAGCCCTTGCGCGCTAAAACGCTCGCGGACATCAGGGAGGTTCCCGATGCGGACCAACTCGGTGTTGAGACGCTGGACGATGTCTTTCGGTGTCGCGGCCGGAACGACGAGGCCGAACCAGGAATCCACAATGAAGTCAGGCAAACCCGCTTCCGCGGCAGTAGGAACATTGGGAAGCAGCGGCGAGCGCTCGCGGCTGGTTATGGCCAGGCCCTTCACCTTGCCGTCCTTGATTTGGGGCGCGAGAACCGTCAACGTGTCGAAGGCAAGATTCACCTGGTCTCCGAGTAAGGCGTTGATCGCGGGCGCACTCCCTTTGAATGGAACATGAAGGAAATCGGTGCCGGTCAGATTCTTGAAGAGTTCGCCGCTCAGGTGGCAGAGTGTTCCGAGACCGCACGACGAGTACGTAAGTTTACCCGGCTCCTTCTTGTCAACTGCAATCAGCTCCTTGATGCTTGATGTTGGGGTGCTCGGGCTTGCCGCGACGATATAGGGAACGGACGCCAGCAGCGAGACCGGTGCGAAGCTCTTGAAGGGGTCGTAGGTAATGGCCTTATTGAGATGTGGCAGGACGGTGAGTTGTCCCGCCGGAGCAAGTGACAGCGTGTACCCGTCAGGATCGGCCTTTGCTGCTGCATCTGCTGCGATTGCTGTTCCGCCGCCAGGTCTATTCTCGATGACGATCGGCTGCTTTAGAGCTTCACTTAGCTTGTCGGCATATATTCGCGCGATGGTATCCGCGGCGCCGCCGGCGGGGAATGGCACCAGCAACTTGATCGATCTGCTGGGCCAGGTATCGGCGAATGACGCAACGTTCATGCAGATGAGCAGTCCACCTGTGGCGACAGATGCAACGCCAAGGCGAAGTAGTTTGGTCAGAAACACGGTAATTTCCTTCGAAATTAGATAGGTAAGTTTCTTGTCGTCATATGTCGCATGAGCCTGCGAATGATAGAAAGCTCATCCGGCATTGGCTGTTCGACAGATTGTCTTATGTCGGTGAAGCCAGAAACGACCGCTCGGCGGGCCATTCATCGGTGCGCCCATTCATGAGGTCAACTGAGAGAACCGTCTCCGCTTGTCCGGTAAGATCGCTCCAAAACGCCCGTGTAGCAATGAAATGCTATTGCAAAACGTTACCATCGCATGGTTCGTTCGTGTCATTGGCGTCGTGGAACGTGCAAGTTCGTTCTGCGGGTCGTTTCGATGACGAAATATCAGTCCTGTGCACTTTCGTATTTTCTCTGTTTCCGTGTTCCATTCGCGCGATGTGCGTTCTGACAGCCGTGGCGGAATCGACAGCCATCCCGTAACGCTGCTTTAATTGATCGCCCCAGATCGTTCCGTTTGTTTTCTTCATTTCGCATAGGACAGCGGGCGCGCCTCCGAGGCAAAATTGGACACCCATTTCATTGACCAGTTCGTCGAACTGCCGGATATTTGTCGCAGCAGTTTCACTGCTGAGGATACCGCATGAGACCAATTAGCAAGCCAGTGGTGGGTGATATGCGTAGACGCATGACCCGTCGTTGCGTTTCTGCGGCGACCGGAGCCTGTCGCTGATTCCCGCATAGTACGCACCTTCAGACCCCGACCATGAATCAGACAGGAGCGCCGGCTTCCGGCGAATGAGTACGCATGTCCAAAGCCTACATTATCGAAGTCCATAACAGGACAGCCGGGATCGTCGCGGGCGACGAGCACGGTTTTCGCTTCTTTTCTTCCGAACGTGCCTTCGACCAGCTCGAAGGTCGCGAGTTTCGTTCCGCACGCGAAGCGGAGCGCGCTGCAACAGCTTTGCTCGAAGCGCGCGGCACCTCGGTGAGCGTGCCCATGCTCGCCGCCGCGTTCTAGCCAGACGGCCAAACCCGAAAGGACCTACCGATGATCACAAAGCGAAATATTCTTGGAGCAGCGTTGATTCTGGCAACGTTCGCGATATCGCCAGCGCAGGCGCAGGACAAGCCGACCGAAATCCGCATCGGCACACAAAAGGGTGGCTTCTTTCCAGCGGTGCGGCAGCGCCATACGCTGGAGGACGCGTTCAAGCCGCTGGGCATCGAGATCAAGTGGATCGATTTTCAGTTCGGCCCGCCGCTGCTGGAGGCGATCAATGTCGGCAGCGTCGATTTCGGCTTTGTCGGCGACTCGCCGCCGATCTTTGCGCAGGCGGGCGGCGCGAAGATACGTTACGTGGCGGCTGTCAAATCGGATGGAAACACGCAGGCGATTATTGTCCCGCAGGATTCGCCGATCAAGACGCTGGCCGATCTCAAGGGCAAACGCGTTGCCTTCGGCAGGGGATCGAGTGCGCATAATCTGCTCGTCGCCTCTCTCGAAAAAGCCGGCCTCGCGTGGAGCGACATCACGCCGGCTCCGCTTGCGCCGGCCGATGCGACCGCGGCATTCGTCAAGGGCTCGGTCGATGCCTGGTCGATCTGGGATCCCTATCTCGCTCTCGCCGAACTCAAGGAGAAAGCGCGCGTGATTGCTTTCGACAAGGATGTCCATAAGCCCAACGCCTTCTATATCGCGGGTTCGGATTTCGTGGCGAAATATCCCTCGTTGGTTGCGCGACTGAATGCGGCCTTCGCGTCCGAGGGGCGATGGGCCGACACCCATCACGAGGAGGTCGCGAAGGCGCAGGCGGAGGCGACCGGCGTCGACATCGAAGCTATCCGACGTTTCGTCGGCCGCTCGAATTATCGGGTCGTTCCGGTCGACGACGAGGTGATCAGGAGCCAGCAGGTTGTCGCCGATCGTTTTTCACGCCTCGGTCTGATCCCGAAGCCGGTCAACGTTTCCGACATCGTCTGGAGATGGACGCCAGGTTCCTGACGCTCGTTCGGACAAGCCGGACGGCGTATAAGGTAGTCAACAAGTGACGATTCGGCCCCGATCAAGCGATGGCGGGCCGGATCTTTCTGTTGGTGACTGCTGTCGCAGCATAACCTTTCCCAAACACCGCCAAAAAAGAAATTCTGTAGGATTGCGGGGTTGTAGCGTTCAAACCTACTGATCTCGGGCTCAAGCCCTGCTGCTGAGCCGGGAGCGGGTTCGCTCCCGGGCCAGGCCCAAACAGACCGGAACTTATGCCGTCACGACACATGAACCTCGCCGGGTTTCTCATCGCAGGTCCGGTCGCGCATAGCCACGCCCTGTGGCGCAACCCATCGCATCCAGTCCCGTTTCTCTCGACGGACTACTATGTCGAAGTCGCGCGGACCCTCGAACGCGGCAAGTTCGACCTCATTTTCTTTGCCGACAGGCTCGCGATTGCCGACCGATTCGGCGGCGACAAGGAGATCGGTATCCGCCACGGCGACCAGGATTCCACGCGCATGGACCCGGTGCCGATCCTCGGTGCGCTTGCAGCTACGACGCGCCATATCGGACTCGGCGCCACTCGCTCGACTACCTATGATCAGCCTTATCATCTGGCGCGGGAATTCGGGACGATCGACCATCTGTCGCAGGGCCGCGCGGCGTGGAACGTCGTCACCTCGATGAATGACGGGGAAGCTCTCAATTTCGGGTTGGAAAGCCATCTCAGTCACGATCAGCGTTATGATCGGGCGGAGGAATTCATGGAGGTTATCTTCAAGCTGTGGGACAGCTGGGACGATGGCGCGCTCCGGCTCGACCAGGCAAAAGGCCTCTACGCTGATCCGAACAAGGTGCACTATGTACATCACGCCGGGACCTACTTCAAATCGCGTGGTCCCCTGAATATTCCGCGCGGCCCGCAGGGGCGTCCGGTGATCATCCAGGCCGGAGCGTCCGACCGTGGTCGCGCCTTCGCGGTCAAATGGGCGGAAATCATCTTCAATATCGCGCCCACACGTGAGGACATGAAGCGCTCGACGCTGGGAATTCGGGAGGAGGCCGCGCGGCTCGGCCGACCGGATGGAAGCTGCAAGTCGCTGATTGCGATCATGCCCTTCATCGGACGAACCCGCGAGGAGGCAGAAGACAAACGTGACAAGGCCAACGCGCTCGTCGATCCGCTGGTGGGGCTTTCGACCTTGTCCGCGCATGCCAATGTCGACCTCAGCCAGCTCGACCTCGATGCGCCGGTTGAGGAGTTGCGCAGCACGGGTACGCAGAGCCTTATCGCCATGGCATCGCGCATCGCCAGGAACAACTCGTTGAGCCTGCGCGAGATCGGTCGCAAATACGGCGAAAGCGTGCTGGTGCCACAGCTCTGCGGGACGGCCGGGCAGGTCGCGGATGAACTGGCGGATATCTTCACCACCGGTGACGCGGACGGCTTCGTCGTGTCACCGGCATTTCTGCCGGAATCGTTCGCGGAGTTCGTCGATGGCGTCGTGCCTGAGCTGCAACGCCTGGGTGTTTATCGAAACGACTATACCGCATCTACCTTGCGTGGTCATCTGCAGTCGTGAGCGAATAGAGGCGTTCACTCCTGCAAAATGACATTGTCGATACGACGGCCGGAGTAGCGAATTCGACCTATCGACGGGCGATCTGAGGGGACATATTTTTTATTTTCCTGTCAGCGCGCGTTGTGTTGCAAAGCACACTAGGGTGACCGGAGCTTGATCTCCTTCTACAGCTCACTATCGGTATCAGCCGAGGATGCTGTGTACCGCAAAGCCGCGTCATGAGTTCCTCCAACTATAGCCAAGCCGATCGGTTTGCCTTCAGGACCACACCGGTCCCGGAATCGTTTCCAGCGCGGCCGAACCGTAGCGCCGAGACGACCGCACAGCCGCCGCTCCTCCAGGTTGAAGGCCTGAGAAAGGTCTATGGCGGTCTGGAAGCTGTCGCCGGTGTCGATTTAAGTCTGCCGTTCGGCCGAATCACAGGGCTGATTGGCCCAAACGGAGCCGGCAAGACCACGCTGCTCAATGTGATCTCGAACGTCGAGCGACCCACAGCCGGCCGTGTTCTGCTGCAAGGTGAGGATATCAGCGCACTGCCGCAATACCGGCTCGCCGAGCGCGGGATGGTGCGTACCTTCCAGATTTCACGCGAACTCGGACAGCTCACCGTGTTGGAAAATCTGCTCCTGGCGCGACCGCGGCAGACCGGCGAAAAGCTGATCGGCGTGTTCGGGCGCGCCGGCCGCGTCCGTCGCGAGGAGGAGGCAGGAATCGAGGCCGCGCGTGCGGTGTTACTCAAGGTCAATCTCTGGCGGCTGGCCGATGCTCCCGCGGCGGCGCTCTCGGGCGGGCAGAAGAAGCTGCTCGAATTGAGCCGCGCGCTGATGTTGTCTCCGAGGCTGGTGCTGCTCGACGAGCCCGCCGCCGGCGTCGCGCCGGCGATGGAGCAGGTGCTGATCGACACGATCAGGGGTCTGGCGACGGAGGGGGTCGATTTCCTGATCGTCGAGCACGACCTCGATGTCGTCGCGTCGTTGTGCAGCCACGTCTTTGTGATGGCCGGCGGAAGGATACTCACGCAAGGCACGTTCGCGCAGATATCCGGCGACAGCCGTGTCGTCGAAGCCTATCTGGGGTTGAAGGCATGACGGCGCCGTCACGATCCCTGCGCATGCTCGATGTCTCGGCGGGATATGGCGCCACCGATATCATCCACACGGTGAACCTGACCGCTTCTGCAGGCCTGATCACCACGATCGCTGGGCCCAACGGTGCCGGCAAGTCGACTCTCATGAAGACGCTCGCCGGACTGTTGCGGCCGCGACAGGGTTCGATCTGGATCGGCGAGCAGGAAATCACCGCACTGCCGCCGCCCCGGCGGGCCGCGGCCGGACTGGGCTATGTGCCTCAGGAGCGAAACGTCTTCAGAAACCTGAGCGTCGATGAAAACCTGAGGATCGGTTTCGAGTTCATCCACCGCAGTTCCGGGGGAGGCGAGTTCGCCGCGGCGCGCGGCCGGGTGCTCGACCTCTTTCCGGACATTGCGGCGAGACCCAAGGCGCTCGCGGGAACTCTCAGCGGCGGCCAGCGCCAGATGCTGGCCCTGGGGTGCGCGTTGATTGCCGGTCCTTCGATACTGCTTCTCGATGAACCCTCGGCAGGCCTGTCGCCGCTCTACGTCACGTCGATGCTGGATGCGGTCGCGGCGGTGAATCTGTCCGGTGTGACCGTGGTCATGATCGAGCAGAACGTGATCGAAGCCGTGCGGATCTCGCACGAGGCGGTACTGCTGGCAGGCGGGGAGATCAAAGGCCGCTGGCCGGCAAACGAATTCCTGTCCGACCCACATGTCAGATCGTCATTCCTTGGCGGCATCGCGTCGAAGCCAGGCCTTAGGGAGGCAGTCAGCAATGATGCAAGCGCTGCTTAACGGTTTGGTTTCCGGCCTCCTGATTGCGCTCCCCGCGATCGCGCTGTCGTTGACGTACGGAATCCTGAATTTCGCGAACTTTTCGATCGGTGCCATGATCACGACCGGCGCCTATCTCGCGTATCTCGTCAATACCACGCTCGGCGCTCCGATTCTGGTGGCGGCGCCGATCGCGGCGGTACTACTTGCGCTGATCGCGATTGTCATTCAGCGGGGGATCTATCGGCAGATCCGCAATGCCGATCACATTACCTTGCTGGTAGCGTCGATGGGTGTCGCCTTCGTGCTGGAGAACGTCATTCGCTTTTTCTTTGGCGCCGATGTTCGGACGCTCGACGTAGCCGTGGCACGACCACTGTCCTGGAACGGCCTGCGGCTCAATCACGAGCAACTCTTGATCGTCACCGTTACGCTTTCGGCCATGGCGCTGGTCGCCATCGTCCTGAAGCGAACGCGTCTCGGCCGCGCCATGCGCGCGATATCCGATGATCCGGAACTCGCCGAAGTGCGCGGCATCGAGCGGGCGCGTACCGTGGATTGGACCTGGGCCATCTCCGGCGTGTTGACGACGCTTGCCGGCGTGCTGATTGCGCTGGACGGCATTGTCGATCCGCTCATTGGCACAAACTATCTGGTTTCAGTATTCGCGGCGGCAGTAATCGGTGGAATTGGCAACCCCTTCGGTGCGGTGGCTGGAGCGCTGATAATCGGCATCGTGGAGGAGACATCGGCGCTCGCGGTCTCCACGACGTATCGGCAGGGAATCAGCTTCGTCGTGCTGGCGCTGGTGCTGCTGCTTCGTCCGCAGGGCCTGTTCGGCTTCGCGAGGATCAAGCGATGACAGGATATTTTGTCGCTATCCTGACATTTGTCTCACTGGCCGTCTTGCTAGGTTTTGCCCTGAATATCCAGTGGGGGCAGGCCGGCATGATCAATTTCGGTCTCGCCGGATTCTACGGCGTTGGTGCTTACACCGCCGCCATCCTGTCGAAACAGGGCGTCGACGGCGTAAGCGCCACTGTGGCAGCCATCGTGACGACTGCAGCTATCTCCGCCCTGGTCTCGCTGGCAACCATCAAGTTGCGCGAGGATTATCTCGCCATTACGACGCTGGCATTCTCCGAATCCGTGCGCCTGGTCCTGATGAACGAAACATGGCTGACCGGCGGCACCAATGGCATCCGCGACATTCCACGGCCATTCGTCGATTTAGTCGGCGGTGAACGGTATGAGCTGTTCTTTCTGGCTGCTTGCATCGTGCTCGTCGCCGCCGTCTATTTCCTGCTTGATAGCGTCATCCGCTCACCGTTTGGCCGCGCACTGCGCGCCGTTCGCGAGGATGACGTGGTGGCGGCGACGCTGGGCAAGGATGTGCTGGCACTGCGGGTCAAGGCGTTTGCGATCGGCGGGGCGGTCATCGGGCTCGCCGGCGCACTGCACGCCTTCTATTTTACCTATATCGACCCCGGCGAGTTCGCGGGCTTTGTTACGGTCTATGCCTTCATGAGCGTCATTGTCGGCGGCAAGGGTTCCAACCGCGGGCTGGTGATGGGCGCCTGCACGGTTATGATCCTGCTGGAAGGCACCCGCTTCCTGAAGGATTTTGTGCCGTTCTTCACCGCACAACAGGCAGCCTCGCTGCGGCTGATCATGATCGGCACTGGCCTCATCCTGGTGCTGATCTTCAGGCCCAGCGGGCTTTCATCGGAATACCGTCTGTCTTCCCCGAAGACGGCGGACACAACTTCCTGATCAAGGGCGATATCCATGGCACGAATTCCGATCAAGACGAGAGACGACCTGCCACAGGGCCTGAAACCGCTGTGGGACAAGATGACGACCTACGGCGCGTTCGAAAATCAGGCAGGAGCCATGGCTCAACGACCGCCGATCTTCCAGCACGTCTGGTCGCTGCTGGTCGACCTCGCCGACGAGGCTGTCCTGTCCAAGCGATATCTGGAGCTGGCGCTCGTCACCGTATCGCTGCTCAACCGATGCACTTACTGCGTCTCGCACCACGCGCCGAAGCTCGCAATCCAGGGCGTGTCGGCCGAAGGCGCTGAACGTCTTCTCGACTACAAGGACCATCCCGAACTCGACGAGATCGACAGGCTCGTCGTCGAGTACGCGATAGCGGTAACGAATGACTGGAACAAGACGCGTGACGAAGTCTTCACGCGGCTGCGCCATCACTTCACCGAGGCGCAGATCGTCGAATTGACGTGGCGTACGGCACTCTGCGGCGCCTTCAACCGCTTCAACGATATCCTGCAACTCGACATCGAAGATGGCGTCGTTGTCCGCGACGCCACCGAGTAATCCAAAATCCTGAAAGGAACAACCAATGAGCTTTATTATTTCGCGCCGAAAACTGATGAGCGGTATTGCCGCACTGCCATTCGCGCCGGGTATCGCGTGGTCCCAGACAAACGAACCGATCCGAATCGGCGTTCTGGCACCGCTTACCGGCGGCGGCGGTCCCTACGGCGCCGATATCGTCAAGGCATCGAAGCTCGCTGCTGACGAAATCAACAGCACCGGCGGCATCCTGGGTGGTCGGAAGATCGAGCTGTTCGTCGAGGATGACGAAACCAGCGCGACGGCGGCTGTGAAGGCCGCGCGCAAGCTGCTCGACATCGACAAGGTGATCGCCATCACCGGGGTATGGGGCTCGGCACCGATTCTGGCAGTTCGGCCGCTGGTGTTAGAAAAGAACATTGTGCTTACCGCGCTCGGTTCGGCGGACGAGGTGACCGAAGGCGACACCAAGGGACTGGTATGGCGCTTCCAGGCGCGTGCTTCCAGCTGGGGCGCGCCGGCGGCTCGCGCGATCCTGAATGGTGGGTTCAAGAAGGTTGGGCTGCTTCATCTTCAGAATCCGTTCGTCTCCAGCATGATCCCTTCATTCCTGAAAACGATCGAGGAGGGCGGCGGAAAAGTCGTGTCCAACGTCGAGTTCAAGCCGGATCAGCCGTCCTATCGTGCCGAGATCGAGAAGGTCTATGCGGCAGCTCCGGACGCGGTGTTTGTGCCAGGTTATGTCGGCCAGTTCACCTCGATTGCCAAAGAGATCTATCGCGGCGGCTACAAGGGAAAGGTGTTCTCGCTCACGATTGCGGCCTCCGCCGGCCTCGACGGCAGCAGCGCATTCGTCAAGAACGTGGGCAAGGAGGTCGCGCAGGGCATCGAGCATGTGCAGCCGATCAGTCCGCTGGACCGGCCGGAGTACAAGGCGTTTGTGAAGGCCATGGGTGCTCCCGATGGCACGGTGTTTCCGTTTGCCGCGCTCCAGTATGACGCCATCAATGTGCTGGCGGTGGCGATCGAAAGGGCGAAGTCTGCCGCTCCAGCCGACTTCGCCAGGCGGATTATTCCGCTCACCAATGGACCTGGGACGAAGGTCGCAACCGGGGTCGCAGCGCTGGCCCTGGTCCGGAAGGGCGAGGCGATCGATTTTACCGGCGCCGGCCAGGACCTGAAGTTCGACGAGCGCGGTGAGTTGCTTGGCCGTCCGTTCCTTCATCAGGCGATCCGGGACGGCAAGGACGTCATCGTCGGAACGGTGGGAGGCGGTGCCTAGGAGGCGGCGTCCACAATACCCGGCGGCCGCCGACCGGAACCGTGCATCGGCGCATTAAGTGGCGCCGAAGCCGCCACTGAAGAATCGTCAGCAAGTGTCGGGGGAATGCGTATTCCTCCGACGGCGATCATCCGGAGGCGTGAAGTAGAACCTCCGCCGTCTGGTCTGCCCGGCATCATGGATGGAGAATAGCCTTCTCCGTGAGACGAACAAAACGCAATGGACGAGTTTCATCGAACCGATAGTCTGCAGCTTCCATTCATGAGAGTGGGCCGCGACATGTCGAATGATAAGTCTGTCGGAGCACGACGGGGCGCCGTGGCGGAGCTCAGTCAGTCTGAAAACATGCAGTGGGAGCGGAGATGGCCGGAAGTACGCTTGAAGAAACAGCCGCGAGATCTCGCTGATTGGTCACGCCTGCAAGGCGACCTTCGTGAGGGCGAGGGCGTTTGCCTTGGCATCGAGACATTCACGCTGCCGCTGGAGGCGGCTCGTCGCAAAGTCCGCGACATTATCGGTAGCACTCAGCAGCGGGGCGATCTGGGAATCGTCGAGCGGTGGCGCCAGCTTCCCGACGGGTTGATCGAATTCAGCATGCGCCGTCTGCCGGCATCGGATTAGCAAAGGGCCGTTATTGCGATGACGTAACGTTCAATCGTGGAGGTTCGAAAGATGCTCGACGTTACCGAACGCGCCAGGACAATCGTGGCTGAGCACCTTGTTGTCGATCCCGATCAGGTGGTCAATGACGCGAGTTTTATTGACGATCTTGGCGCCGACAGCCTTGATATGGTCGAATTGGCGATCAAATTCGAACAGGAATTTGGTTTCGAAATCTCCGACGATGCCGTGGAATGCATTGTAACTGTCGGCGATGCCGTGAAATTCCTTGAAAGGAATGCGTTCACCTAGGAGCGGTGCCGTCGCCGCACTTTATCGCCCCGGTCATCTCGTCAGGTTCAGTAGTAGCCGAGCTTGGATGTCATCGCGACTGTCGTATCAACAGGACGCCTCAACGTTCTGGCGATTTTCTCAGTCGAACGTGGTGGCAAGACCCTTCGGTTTGTGCTCCTCGGCGGCGGTTCAAGCCCTCGTAGAAGGGCGGTCGGATGCTCAAGTCGCCTGACTCTACAACACAGCGGATGGGTTAGGCCAGAATAGCAGAAAGACGTCCGCTATGCTGCGGATCAGAATGAGTGATGAGGCTTAACCTCGCTTACCGTGGTGGCTTGTAGCCGAGAAGATCGAGCACCGTGAGCGCCAAAATTTTCGTTGCCCCGACGGCCTTGTCGATGTGGATGTATTCATTGACCGGCGGCCAACCATCCTCGCCGGGACCAAAGGTGATGGCGGCGTAGCAGCGCTCGGAAAAGCGAATGGTATCGTTGAATGCGTTTTTGCGATAGATATCCGGCGTTTCGCCAAGGATACGGCTGTAAGCGCGACTGACTGCTGCCGTGGGCTCCGCCGTTTCGTCCTGCTCGAGTGTGCCGGAAACGAACAACGCATTGGGATAGATGCGCGCGGTCGCAACCAGGTCAGGATCTTCTGCCCTTGCGCGCGTAAGCGCCTGCTCGATATCCGCGAGCACGCTCTCGGACGTAATCCCAGGGACGAGGCCGACGATGGCGAGGACCGCGCGGGCGACGTCCGGCGTGAACTGCAGCTCGCGAGGTTCCCCGCTCGAGATCCGCAGCACGGCGGCGAGCGGTGGCGTACCGCCGGCAAGCTTGGCGGGTGTGTGAGCGAAGCTGATTTTCTCTAGTCTTGGTAACAAGGCGGCCAGCTTGGAAGCGGCATTGACCCCTGTATCGGGCCGCCAGAGGTGCGTCTTGATACCGCGTGTTTCGACCTCCACCAGCGTGTGACCGCTGTTCGCCACAGCGATTCCCATGCCCCAGCTACCGTCGGGTTTCGTCCACCCGGTGGGTTCGCAGACGATGACGTAGTCGGCGGAAAGCCCTTTATCGTCGAGCAGGAAGATAGATCCGTCCGGACCATTCCTCTCCTCATCCACAGTGTAGACGAGCTTCAGAGTGCCTTTGAGTTGGATGCCGGCCTCGCGGATGGCCCGAATGGCAAGCAGCGTCGCGGCCAGGTTGCCGCGCGTGTCCGACGTGCCGCGGGCATAAAGCCGGTCGCTGTGGCGCGTGGGACGAAACGGATGGCCGCCGGTCTTTGTCCAGGCCGCCCAGTCGCCAGCCGGATAGGTATCGAGATGGTCGTTGAGAATAAGCGAGGGACCATCCCCGGTGCCGTCAAGTACGCCGACCACATTTGGCCGTCCCTCGCGCTTTGCCACGAGTTCGACCGTGAAGCCGTACTGTTTCAAGAGATCAGCAACGAACAGCGCGGCACCTTCCTCACGTGCCGGTGGCTGGTCGGGATCGAGTGGGTTCTCCGCCCCGGGCTGGCCGGCGGGGATCAGTTCGGTTGCAAGCGCGAGCCATGCTTCTTCGGTGATGCGATCAAGAACCGCGCGCTCGACGTCGTTAAAGGCAGTGTTACTCACGTCGCAAGGCTTTCGTTGAGTTGCAGTTGGTCGGCGCGCTTTTCGCGTTCAGTCGGGGACGATGGCGATCGCCTCAAGCTCGACTTCAGCCCCTTGTTCAAGCAGCGTAATGCCAACGCCTGTGGTTGCCGGCGGGTCTTTGGGGAAGAGCTCCCTGCGGATACGGTCAAGGATGGGCCATTGCCGCGGCCGGTCGGTGAAGTACATCGTCAGCCGGACGACGTGCTGAAGCTCGGATCCATGCGCTCTCAGTACCAGATCGATATTGTCGAAGATGCGCCTGATCTGGGCTTCCGTTCCTTGC
Source organism: Xanthobacteraceae bacterium (assembly GCA_019748335.1). Lineage (GTDB taxonomy): Bacteria > Pseudomonadota > Alphaproteobacteria > Rhizobiales > Xanthobacteraceae > Bradyrhizobium. The sequence goes on along the minus strand of JAIEPP010000692.1, from coordinate 468 downwards.
ACGACCTTGCCGGTCCCGGGATCGGTGCCGATCAAGCCTGCCAGGAAGACAAGATTGCCAACGCGGACAGCCGGGGACACCCAGCCCTCGAAGGCGGGTCCGAGTTCGAGGACGGGCTTGATGATTCGTGTCATGGTTTTCCTTCCCAGTGAACGATGCGGTGCGACAGAAGCGTGAGGCCGCGGTCTGAGATCAAGCCGATCATCCCGATCAGGATGATGCCGACAAATACATCGTTGGTCTTGAAGAACGTGCTGGCGTCACTGATGACGAAGCCAAGCCCGCGATCGCCGCCGAGCAGTTCCGATGCAACCAGAATGGAAAGGGCCGCGGCCAGCGCGACGCGCAGACCGACCACAATCTGTGGAAGCGAGGCCGGAAAGACGACGAGGGAAAACACCTGCCAGGGTGTGGCGCCCAGCGAGCGTGCGGCGCGTATCTTGTCCTCTGGACAGTTCGTGACGCCTG
>JAIEPP010000044.1 GCA_019748335.1 Xanthobacteraceae bacterium | reverse complement strand
CAGCCCCGGCCAGATCGCCATCCACGGCGCGTTGGTCAGGAAGCGCTGGGCGGCGTTCAGCATGCTGCCCCAGGAGGGCGCGGGCGGCTGCTGGCCGAGGCCGAGGAACGATAATGCAGCCTCCGCAATGATGGCGGCGGCAATCGACAGTGTGGCCTGGACCAAGAGCGCCGGCATGATGTTCGGCAGGATATGAAACAGCGCGATGCGCCAGCGCGGATTGCCCATTGCGCGCGCGGCCTCGACATAATCCTCGACCTTGACGCTCATCACCTGTCCGCGCGTCAGCCGCACGAAAATCGGCGTCGCCGAAATGCCGATCGCGATCATGGCATTGCCGAGGCTCGGGCCGAGGAATGCCGCCAGCGCGATGGCGAGGATCAGGAACGGGCAGGCCAGCATCGCATCGGTGATGCGGCTGATCAGGGCGTCGATGAAGCCGCCGCGATAGCCCGAGAGCAGACCCAGCGGCACGCCGACGCTGAGCGCGATGCCGACCGAGATCGCGCCGGCCAGCAGCGACGCCCGCGCGCCGTAGATGACGCGGACGAGAACGTCGCGGCCGAGCTCATCGGTCCCGAACCAGTGCGCCGAGGATGGCGGCTTGCGCACCAGCGACCAGCTGGTCGCGATCGGATCGTAGGGCAGGATCAGCGGCGCGAACAGAGCGAGCAGGATGAAAGCCGCGATCACGACGAGGCCTACCACCGCGCCCTTGCGCTGAAACAGCCGCCGCAGCGCGCGCCGCGTCGGGCTCTCCAATTCCTCGGAGACGACGATGGGTATCGAGCTGAGCGCGGCGTCGGTCATTAAGCCCTCAGCCGCGGGTTGACGAGGATGTAGGCGATATCGGCAACGAGATTGAGCGTGATGTAGATCGTCGCCGTGGTCAGCACCACGCCCTGCACGACCGCATAGTCGCGGTTGAACACCGCATCGACGATCAGCTTGCCGAAACCGGGAATAGAAAAAATCTGCTCGGTCAGCACCGCGCCCGACAGCAGCGTGCCGAGTTCGAGCGCGCCGAGCGTGATCACCGGCGTCAGCGCATTGCGCATGGCGTGCTTGAGGATCACCGAGCGCTCGGAAAGCCCTTTGGCGCGCGCGGTGCGGACGTAGTCGCTTTCCAGGACTTGCAGCATGGCGCTGCGGGTATGGCGCATCAGGATCGCGGCAATCGCATTGCCGAGTACGAAAGCCGGCATGATGGTGGCGGCGAGGCTGGCGCGCCAGTTTTCGCTGATCGGCACGTAACCGGACGCCGGTAGCCAGCCAAGCTCGATCGAGAACAGGAAGATCAGCATGATGCCGAGCCAGAAGTTCGGCGTCGAGATGCCCCACAGCGCGAACAGGTTGGCGCCATAGTCCCAGGCCGTGCCTTTCTTGACCGCGGAGACGATGCCGGCGGGAATGCCGATCAGAAACGCGATCACGATCGCCATCGAGGCCAGTTGCATCGTCACCGGCAGTTTTTGCGCGATCAGTTCGCGCACCGGCATCTTGTTGCGCAGGGATTCGCCGAAATCGCCCGACAGCACGCCCTTGACCCAGTAGAGATATTGGACCGGGATCGGCTGATCGAGCTTGTATTGCTGGCGGATCTGCTCGATCACGGCGGGGTCGCGCTCTTCGCCGGCCATGACAAGCGCCGGATCGCCCGGCAGCAGATGCTGCAGCGAGAAGATCAGGACCGACACGAAGAACAGTGTCGGAATCAGCTGGAGGACACGGCGCGCGAGGAAATTCAGCATGGCGCTATCGGTGCCCCGGCGTTGCTACCTTCACTTCAGCTTCAGTCCGGTGACACGTACCAGTCCGTCCGGCATTTGCGTATAGCCCTCGAGCCTGGTGGTGTGCGCGATAATGATGCGGCGATGATAGAGGTAAAGGATCGCTTCCTCGTCCAGTTCCAGCTTGGTCAGCTTCTCGTAGAACGCCTTGCGCTGCGCCATATCGGTTACCAGCCGCGCGTCGTCCAGCGCCTTGTCGGCGTCTGCATTGGTCCAGGCGCTGTAGTTCTGCGGCGCGTCCTTGCGCAGGAAGACGTAGGAATTGCCATCGGGATCGATCCGACCACTCCAGGCCAGCATGAAGGCCTGGTACTCGCCGGCCTCCGCCTGCTTCAGCGAGGTCGCGAATTCGGTGACCCTGATCTTGATGTCGAAGCCGGCTTCCGCCGCCATCGACTGGATCACCTGGCTGACCGCTTCGGTCTCGGCGCCTTTCGGCACCATGAAATCGACGCTGACCGGCGGGGTGACCCCGGCCTCCTTCAACAACGCCTTCGCTTTCGCGATGTCGCGCCCACGAACCGGAAACGCCTTCTGGTAATAGGGGTGATCCGGATTGACCCATTGATTGCCCGGCTTGAACTCGCCGTTGAACACCACCTGGTTGATGGCTTCGCGGTCGATCGAGAGATCGAGCGCCTGGCGGACCTTGGCCGACTGGCTGAGCGGTCCCTTGGCCTTGTCCTTGCCGATGTTCAGCGTCAGGCCCTGATAGCCGAGCTCGATCGCGGTCGAAAGCTTGAGCCGGGAATCGGCGCGAACCTCCTTGAGGTCGGTCGCCAGCACGCGCTCGATCAAGTCGAGCCCGCCGGATTTCAGGTTGGCGAGCCGCACGGTGGCGTCGACGATCGGCAGGAACACGACCTTGTCGATGAAGATATTGTCCCTGTTCCAGTAGTCGGCGAATTTCTCGAATACGATGCGATCCTGCTGCACACGTTCGACGAATTTGTACGGCCCGGCACAGACCGGCCGCAACCCGAATTTTTCGCCGGCTTCCCTGGCCGCCTTGGGCGAGACCATCATCCCGGCGCGGTCGGTCAATTGCGCGATCAGCGGCGAGTAGGGGGCTTTCAACACCAGTTTGATGGTGAGGGGATCGACGACGTCGACATGATCGACGCTGGCCAGTTCCGGCTTCCGGAACGAGCCAGGCAACGTGATGTGACGTTCGATCGAAAATTTGGCGGCTTCGGCATTGAAGGCTTCGCCATCCTGAAACTTGACGCCGGGGCGGAGCTTGATCGTGACTTCCTTGCCGTCGGCCGAGGTCTCGTGGCTCAGCGCGAGCTGCGGCACGATGTTGAGTTTCGCGTCGATGTCGAACAGCTTGTCGCAGAAGGCAGCGAACACGATGCGGCCGACATAGGTGCGCGCCATGGTGGGATCGAGAATATCGGGATCTTCGGCCAGCCCGATCCGCAGCGTGGTCTGGGCCTGAACGCTTGCTTCGAACGACAGCAGGAGCGCCGCCGCGGTGACTGCCAAACGCAAGATTCTCATCGCCGTCATCTCCATGTCAACGTTACGCCACAGCGGGCCGTATGCCTGATTGATCAACCCCGGTACCGGCCCCACCTTCCACGCCACCGCCGAAAGCGGCGATCAATTTTTCCAGCGCCGGCGAAAAGCCGCCATCGGCGGGCACGATATTTTCGGTCGCCGGCAGTTCGGCCGTGCGGTGGCAGGCGGTGGCATGTCCGGTACCGTCGGCGAGCAGGGCCGGCACTTCGGTACGGCAGCGCTCGATCACGTACGGGCAGCGGGTATGAAACCGGCAGCCCGGGGGCGGATTGAGCGCGCTCGGCATCTCGCCCTCCAGCACGATGCGGCTGCGTTTGGCCTGCGGCCTCGGCACCGGGATCGCCGACAGCAGCGCCCGGCTGTAGGGGTGCCGGGGGGCGGCGAACAGCGCCTGCGCGTCGGCGGCCTCGACGATGGTTCCGAGATTCATCACGGCGACCCGGTCGGCGATGTGCTTCACGACAGCAAGATCGTGGCTGACGAAGATATAGGCGAGGCCGAGCCGGTCCTGCAGGTCGCGCAACAGGTTGAGAATCTGCGAGCGGATCGAAACATCCAGCGCCGACACCGGCTCGTCGCAGATGATCAGTTTCGGCTCCACGGCGAGTGCCCGCGCGATCGCGATGCGCTGGCGCTGGCCGCCGGAAAATTCGTGCGGATAGCGGCGCGCAAATCTCGGCTCGAGTCCGACCAGCTGCAGGAGCTCCTCGACCCGCTCGCGGCGGCGCGCGGCGGGCACCAGATCGTGCAACGCCAGCGGCTCGGTCAGGATCTGGCTGACGGTCATGCGCGGATTCAACGACGCATAGGGATCCTGAAAGATGATCTGCGCATCGCGGCGGAAGGCGCGAAGCGCGTTGTCGTCGAGCGCGCCGAGGTCGCGGCCCTCGAAGCGGACCTTGCCCGCGTCGGGCTCGATCAGCCGCAGCACCAGCCGGCTGACGGTGGATTTGCCGCAGCCGGATTCGCCGACCAGCGCCAGCGTCTTGCCGGCCTCGACGCTGAAGCTGACACCGTCCACGGCTTTGACGAAAGCGGTCGGCCGGCCGAACACCGAGCGGGCGGCGACGAAATGCTTGACCAGGCCTTCCACTTCGAGGAGCGCGGTCATGATACCAGCCGCTCCAGCGGCGCCCGGATGCAGCGGGAGGCGTGGCCGTCGCTCACCATCGCGAGCGGCGGCGGTGCAGCGGTGCAGGCGTCGATCACAAAGGGACATCGCGCGGCAAACCGACAGCCGGCTGGCGGGTTGGCCATGTTCGGCACCATGCCCTCGATCGTCGCCAGATGCGACGTACGCCGGTCGAGCCGCGGGATCGAGCCGAGCAGGCCGACAGTATAGGGATGTTGCGGGTTGGCGAACAGCTCGTCGACCGCGGCGCGCTCGACGATCTCGCCGGCATACATCACCGCGACCTCGTCGCAGACTTCGGCGACCACGCCGAGGTCGTGGGTGATCAGGATAATCGCGGCACCGCTCGCAGCCTTCAGCTCGCGCATCAGGTCGAGGATCTGCGCCTGCAGGGTGACGTCCAGCGCCGTGGTCGGCTCGTCGGCGATCAACAGGCGGGGATCGCAGGCCAGCGCCATCGCGATCATCACGCGCTGGCGCATGCCGCCGGACAGTTTGTGCGGAAATTCGTCGATCCGCTTGTCGGGCGAGGGGATGTGAACGCGGCGCAGCAGCTCGATTGCGCGCTCGCGCGCCTGCCGCTTCGAGCCGCCGCGGTGGCGCAGGATGGTCTCGATGATCTGGTCGCCGATGGTAAAGCTCGGATTGAGCGAGGTCATCGGTTCCTGAAAAATCATCGCCAGGCGATTTCCCCTGAGGTCGCGCAGGGTCTGGTCGGGTACGTCGAGCAGATCAAACCCGTCGAAGCGGATCGAACCCGAAACCTCGGCGGAGTGCTTCGACAACAGCCCCATGATGGCGAGCGAGGTCACGCTCTTGCCGCAGCCGGATTCGCCGACCAGTCCCAGCGTCGCGCCGTTGGCGACGCTGAGATCGACGCTGTCGACCGCATGGGTCGAGCGGCCATCGTCGCCGTGGAAGACGACGCGCAGGCGCTCGATTTCGATCAGCGGGCTTGCCGTCATGTCTTGCCCGCGGTTGCCGCCTGAACGCCAGCTTCAATTCCTGCATCGATGGTGACGCGGTCGGTAATGCCGGCCGGGTTGCTGCGTGTCGGAAGGAACGAGCGGAAATGCACCCAGCGTTCGCGGCTCACCTGTTCGAGCCGGTCGAGTTCGGCCAGCGGATCGGCGTGGTCATCGACGCGCAGGTCGAGGTCGGACCATTCCTCCTCGCCGTGTATCAACAGCGCCGCCGATTGCTTGCCGCGCTTGTCGCCGCCCGCCGCTTCGCCGGCCTTCATCGCCACGATCAGACGCTGTGCGAACGGCAGGTTGGCATTGGCGAGGTAGGCCGTGGCGGTGTCGCCGAGCACGGCCGCGCCCGCCAGCATGTTGCCGGCGATGGAGAAACCGTCGCCCTGAATATGGCCGCACCAATCGACGCACTCGTTGCCGGTGAAAGCCGCGATGCGGCCCTTGGCGTCCATGACATGCAGTTGCCGGCTCTCGCGGCCGCTGTCGGCGGCGACCAGCGTCTCGACGATCGCGCGTGGCTCACGCCCCTCGCGCAACAGCGCAAGCCCGTCGATGCCGTAATACGGATTGACCAGCGCTTGCGTTGCGACACCGCCGATGCCGGCCGCGATATACGGCACGCGGGCGCCGACCGCGAAAAATTTGGTCGCAACCGCGATGCCGAACTGGCCGGTGGCGGAATCGCGGGCGATGATCGACCAGGTCATAACCGCCTCTGCCCGTTACCGTCCCGCCGCGTAGCCTTGCATGCCCCGTGGATTGGCGGCGGCGCGGCGGCGGCGGCCAATTTTGGATGCGGCGGTGAGGCGGCCTTCGGACCAGTCGGGGCCGATCTCGACGACATGGCCGCGGCCCCTGAGGGTATCGACGGTCGCCTTCGGCACGCGGTTCTCGACCACGAGCACGCCGGGACGCGAGGTGCGCGGCCAGAACGAGATCGGAAAATGTTCGGAGTGCCAGGCCGGCGCGTCGATCGCCTCCTGCAAATTCAGATTGGCATGGACGTGGCGCAGGAAGAACTGCGTGGTCCATTGGTCCTGCTGGTCGCCGCCGGGCGAACCCCAGGCCATGTAGGGTTCGCCGTCGCGGTGGCACATGGTCGGCGAGAGCGTGGTGCGCGGGCGCTTGCCCGGCGCGAGTGCCGCGGGATGATCTTCTTCCAGCCAGAACATCTGGGCGCGGCTGCCTAGGCAGAAGCCGAGTTCCGGAATCACCGGCGAGGATTGCAGCCAGCCGCCGGACGGCGTCGCCGAGATCATGTTGCCGGCCTGGTCGATGATATCGAAATGCACGGTGTCGCCACGCACTTCGCCGAAGCGGCCGACGGTCGGCTCGCCGGCGCCCATGGCGCCGACCGCCTCGCGATGGCCCTCGGCACGGCGCATCTTGACGATCGAACCGAAACCCTCGACCGAGCCGGGCAAGAAATCCAGCGAGGCTTTATCCCTCGAGATCAGCTTGCGGCGCGCGTCGTTGTAGGCGTCCGACAGCAAAGTCGTGATCGGAATGTCGGTGAACTTAGGATCGCCGTAGAACTTCTCGCGGTCGGCGAAAGCGAGCTTGGCGGCTTCGATCTGCAAATGGATGAACTCGGGCCCGGCAGGATCGAGCCCGTCGAGTTCAAAGCCCTTCAGCAGCGCCAGCTGTTGCAGCATCACCGGGCCCTGGCTCCAGACGCCGGGCTTGCAGACGGTGTAGCGGCCGTAATCGTAGGTCAGCGGCGCCTCGATGGTGGGCTGCCAGCGCGCCATGTCGTCGGCGGAGAGCACGCCGCGATGCGGCGAGCCGCTGACGTCCATCACTTCCTGGGTGCGGCAGAACTCGTCGATCGCCTCGGCAACAAAACCATGCGACCAGGATTTGCGCGCGCGCTCGATTTGCGCGACGCGGTCGGAACCGGCGCTCTCGGCTTCCTTCAGGATACGGGCATAGGTTTCCGAGAGCTGCTTGTTGGTGAACAGCGTGCCGGGTTTTGGCACCTCACCGTTCGGCAGGTACACGGCGGCCGAAGTCGGCCAGTGATTTTTGAACAGTTTCTCGACGATCTGGATCGTCGCCGCGGCGCGCTCTACCAGCGGATATCCATTGGCGGCGTAGGCGATCGCGGGCTCCAGCACTTGGCGCAGATTCATCGTGCCGTAATCGCGCAGCAGCAGCATCCAGGACTCGAATGTGCCGGGCACGCAGGCGGCGAGCAGTCCCGTGCCGGGTACCATCTCGAGCCCCTCGCTCTTGTAATGCGCGATGGTGGCTTTCGCCGGCGCCGGGCCCTGGCCGCAGATCACCTCGGTGCGGCCGCGCTTGGTGTCGTGAACGATAATAGGCACGTCGCCGCCGGGGCCGTTGAGATGCGGCTCGACCACCTGCAGCGTGAAAGCGGTAGCCACACCGGCGTCAAACGCGTTGCCGCCCTTTTCCAGAATACCCATGCCGACGGCGGTCGCGATCCAGTGGGTCGAGGTGACCACGCCAAAGGTGCCTTCGATTTCCGGGCGGGTCGTGAATGGATCGGGATTGATGTTGCTCATGGGAATCCAATGTTGCGCAGGTAGTGGGATGCGGGCGCACTTGACCACAGGCCGGGCCGGCTGCCAACCGGTGGTATGCCACGGCTGGCTCCCATCCGCGTGATCATGCCGGAATGGGCGCGGCGGCCGGGTTGTTGACGGCATGGCAGGCGACGCCGTCGATCAGGGCCGGCGCCTGCTGGCGGCACAGATCGAACGCCAGCGGGCAGCGCGGGTTGAAGGCGCACCCCGGCGGCGGGTCGATCGGGTTGGGGATCTCGCCTTGGACCGGAATTCGCTGGCGGCCGGACATCGCGAGATCGGGAACCGCGCCCAGCAGCATTTTGGTGTAGGGCATTCGCGGATTGGCGAACAGTTCACGGCCTTCCGCGATCTCGACGATGCGGCCGAGATACATCACGCCGATGCGGGTCGCCATGTGCCGGACCACGGCGAGGTTGTGGCTGATGAAGAGATAGGTCAGGCCGAACTTGTCCTGCAGGTCGCGCATCAGGTTGAGAATCTGCGCCTGCACGGAAACATCCAGCGCCGAGGTCGGTTCGTCGCAGACGATGAATTCGGCCTCGGAAGCCAGCGCCCGCGCGATCGCGATGCGTTGCCGCTGGCCGCCGGAAAACTCGTGGGGGAATTTCAGGCCGTCGTCGGGATGCAGGCCGACCAGGCCGAGCAATTCGCCGACGCGCGCGGCGATATCGCGTTCGCCCTGGATCAGGTCGAAAGCGCGGATCGGCTCGGAGACGATGGCATCGACCCGGAACCGCGGATTGAGGCTGGCATAGGGGTCCTGAAAGATCATCTGGATGCGGCGGCGCAGGCGTTGCCGGAGCTGCGCCTGCTTCGCGTTCGTCATCGATACGCCGTCGATGATGACTTCACCGGAACTCGGCGGCAGCAGGCCCACGACCATCCGCGCCACCGTGGTTTTTCCGGAGCCGGATTCGCCGACCAGGGCAAAAGTCTCGCCCTTCCTGATATCAAACGTCACGCCATCGACCGCTTTCAGGAACTCGAGATCGCCGCCTTCCAGCACGCGGTTGAGCCACGGCTTCGAGACGTCGAACACGCGGCGCAGGTTTTTTACATCGACAAAAGTCGCCGCACTCATGCCGCCGTCTCCTTCGCGGCTTGATGGGGCGCGGTATCGTAGAGGTGACAGGCGACCGATTGCGTACCCTGCGGAAGCGGTTCCGGCCGATCGACGCGACAGCGGTCGAAGACGGATGCGCAGCGCGGGTTGAACGAACAGCCCGGCGGAATTGCCGACAGCCGGGGCATCGAGCCTGGAATCTGCACCAGCCGCTTGTCCTCGCCCGCAAGCGTCGGGATCGCGCCCATCAAACCCCTGGCATAGGGGTGCAGCGGGTTCTGCACCACATCCTGCACCGGGCCGATCTCGGCAATCCGCCCCGCATACATCACCGCGACACGGTCGGAGGTTTCGGCGATCACGCCCATGTCGTGGGTGACCAGCATCACCGCGGTGCCGTGATCGCGGCCGAGGCGCTTGATCAGCGAGATGATCTGCGCCTGCACGGAGACGTCGAGCGCGGTGGTCGGCTCGTCAGCGATGATCAGTTCCGGTTCGGCGCAGATCGCGAGCGCGATGACGACGCGCTGGCGCATGCCTCCGGAGAATTCGTGCGGATAGGCGTCGATGCGCTTTTCCGGCGCGGGAATGCCGACCTCGGCCAGCAGATCGATGGCGCGCTTGCGCGCCGCACTTTCCGAGAGATTGGTGTGGGTCCGGATCGTCTCGACGATTTGGTCGCCGATTTTGTAGAGCGGATTGAGGCTGGTCAGCGGATCCTGAAAAATCATGCCGATCCGTTTGCCCCGGATGCGGCGGATTTCTTCCGGCGGCAGATGATCGATCCGCATGCCCGACAGATAGATTTCGCCGCCCGAGATGCGGCCGGGCGGATCGATCAGCCCGATCACGGCCAGGCCAGTGACGGATTTGCCGGCGCCGGATTCGCCGACCACGCCCAGCACTTCACCCTTGGCGATGTCGAAGGAAATCCCGTCGATCGCACGCAGCGTGCTGCGGCGGGTGAGGAATTCCACCTGGAGGTTACGCACGGAGAGAATGGGAGCGGTCATCGGAGCTTCGGGTTGAGCGCGTCGCGCAGCCAGTCGCCCAGCAGGTTGATGGACAGGATCAGCCCTGCCAGTGCGAGGCCGGGGAAGGCGACGATCCACCATTCACCGGCGAACAGGTAGTTGTTGCCGATCCGGATCAGGGTACCGAGCGAGGGCATGGTGTCGGGCATGCCGGCGCCGAGGAATGACAGCGTCGCCTCGGTGATGATGGCGAGCCCGAGATTGATGGTGGCGATTACCAGCACCGGCCCCATCGTGTTCGGCAGCACGTGCCGCAGCATGATCTTGGACGCGGGAAGCCCGATCAGTTGGGCGGCGGCGACATAGTCCTTGTTCTTCTCGACCATGACCGAGCCGCGCACGGTGCGGGCATACTGCACCCAGAAACTCAAACCGATCGCGAATACCAGCACCGCCAGCGTGCTGATGGCGTCGAGCCGGTTGCCGAACACGGATTTGGCGATGCCGTTGACCAGCAACGCGATCAGGATGGCGGGGAAGGTGAGCTGCACGTCGGCGATGCGCATGATCAGCCCGTCGACCGCGCCGCCGACATAGCCCGCGACCAGCCCGAGCGTAACGCCAAGCAAGCCTGCGAACAGCATGCCGAGCACGCCGACCACCAGCGAGACCCGCAGGCCGTAGAGAATCGCCGAAAACACGTCGCGGCCCTGTTCGTCGGTGCCGAGCAGGAACGGCGACTGGCCGTCCGCGGTCCACAGCGGCGAGATACGCGAATTCATCAGTTGCAACTGCGCGGGATCGAACGGGTTTTGTACCGAAAGCTGCGATGCGAACAGCGCCAGCAGGAAAAACAGTGCGGTCACGGCCGCCGCCACCATCGTCATTCTGGAACGGCGGAACGAATGGAACATGTCGCTGTCGAGCGCGCGCTTCAGCCAGCTCGTGCCGAAGCGTGCGTCTTGCGCGTTCGGCTCGGCGGGGCGGGGGACCACGGCGTCGGACATGGTGATCTCTCTATGCCGGACGGCTGATGGTCGAGCGCAGGCGCGGATCGACGACGGTGTAGAGGATATCCACGATCAGATTGATGGTGACGTAGATCAGCGACACCATCAGCAGGTAGGCCGCCATGATCGGAATGTCGACGTTCTGTACGGCCTGCACGAACAGCAATCCCATACCGGGCCACTGGAACACGGTTTCGGTGATGATCGCAAAAGCAATAACCGAGCCAAACTGCAGCCCGGCGACGGTGATGACGGGAACCAGCGTGTTCTTGAGCGCGTGGCCGAAGTGGATGGCACGCGTGGTCAGTCCGCGGGCGCGGGCGAAGCGGATATAATCGGTGCGCAGCACTTCGAGCATTTCCGCGCGGACCAGCCGCATGATCAGGGTCATCTGGAACAGGCCGAGCGTGATCGACGGCAGGATCAGCGCCTTGAGACCGGACAGCGTCAACAGGCCGGTGCTCCACCAGCCGATCTTCACGACGTCGCCGCGGCCGAACGATGGCAGCCAGCCCAGCGTCACCGAAAACAGATAGATCAGCAAGATGCCGATCAGGAACGTCGGTAGCGATATTCCAATCAGTGAGACCGCCTGGAAAATTCTGGTCAGCACGGTGTCGCGCCGCAACGCCGAATAGACCCCCATCAGGATGCCGAACAGCATCGCGAGGAACGTGGCGCAGACCGCCAGTTCGAGCGTGGCCGGCATCCGTTCCATCAACAGGTTGGCCACCGGCTGGCGGAACTGATAGGAGACCCCGAACTTGAACTGCGCGGCATTGGCAAAGTAGCGGACGAACTGCACGGGGACGGGATCGTCGAGGCCGAGCGACTGGCGCACCGCCGCGCGTTCCGCCGCCGACGTGTCGATCGAGACGATCTGGTTGACCGGATCGCCGGCGAAACGGAACATCGAGAATGCGATAATTCCGACCGCGATCATCACACCGATGGCCTGTACGGCGCGGCGAAGAGTGAAAGCGAGCATGGTTTCCTTTCACTTTTCTTGTGCTGCGGCGGACGTCGCTGTCGCCCGGAAATGAAAAGTCCCGGAAGCCTGAAGCCGCCGGGACCCTGGATTGAAGCCTGCCTAGTCCTGTTTGGTGGCCCAGTACAGCAGTACCTGATTGTCGGCGCGCTGGGTCATCTTCACTTTTTTGGATACGCCCCATGCCAGCGCCTGCTGGTGCAGCGGGATATATCCGTAATCCTTGGCGGCGATCTCGAAGGCTTCCTTGATCAAGAGGTCGCGCTTGCCGGCGTCGGTCTCGAGCAAAACCTTGTCGGCGATGGCGTCCATCTGCTTGTTGCAGTAGCCGCCGAGATTGGCTTCGCCGCGCGACGACTTGGGATCGTCGCGGCAACCCATGATGTCGTAGAGAACGTTCTGGGCGTCGGATGTCGCGGGCGTCCAGCCCAGCATGTAGAACGACGTCTGGAAGCCACCCGGCTTGAGCACCTTGGCGAAATACTGCGCCTTCGGTTGCGCCAGCAAATTGATCTTGACGCCGATGCGGGCCAGCATGCCGACGACGGCCTGGCAGATCGCGGCATCATTGACATAGCGGTCGTTGGGACAATCCATCGTCACCTCGAAGCCGTCGGGATAGCCGGCCTCGGTCAGCAGCTTCTTGGCGCCATCGGGGTCGAACTTCGGACGGGTGAAATCACCGGACAGCTTGAAAAGCTGCGGGGCGATCATCAGCGCCGAAGGGGTCGAAAGACCGCGCATGACGCGGGTCTTGATCAGCTCGATGTCGATCGCCTTGTAGAAGGCCTCGCGCACCTTGATGTCCTTGAACGGGTTCTTGCCCTTGACGCTGGAATAGAGCAACTCGTCGCGCGCCTGATCCATGCCGATGAAGATCGTGCGCAGCTCCGGCCCCTTCAGCACCTGCGCGTTCGCGCTGGAATCGACGCGCCCGATATCCTGGATCGGAACCGGCTCGATGACGTCGACTTCGCCGGACAGCAGTGCCGCGACGCGCGTGGCGTCCGAGCCGATCGGCGTGAAGATGATTTCCTTGAGGTTATGTTCCGGTTTTCGCCACCAGTTCGGGTTCACCTTGAACACGGTCTTCACGCCGGGTTGATGGCTCTCGATCATGAACGGACCGGTGCCGTTGGCGTTGAGCGATGCATAGCTCGGTGTGGTCGCGGAGGCCGGCGTCGGCGCAACGGCGTTGTTATCGGTGCACCATTTCTTGTCCATGATGTACCAGCCGTCCCACTGCGAAATCAGGATGGGATTCGGCGAATCCAGCGTCACATCGACGGTGTAGTCGTCGATCTTGGTGAACTTGGCGTCGGCGGGAACGTTGGTGAGAAAGTTCGATCCCTTGGCTCGAACGCGCTCGGCGGAAAACAGCACGTCGTCGGCCGTAAAGGGATCGCCGTTGTGGAACTTGACGCCCTTGCGCAGGTGGAAACGCCAGCGGGTCGGCTCGGGGGTTTCCCAGCTTTCAGCGAGCGCCGGGATAATCTTGAGGTCCTTGTCGCGCGCGATCAGACCCTCATAGACATGGCCGTGATGGGCGATCGTGGTGGTTTCCTTGAGCGTGTAAGGGTCGAGCGATTTGAGGTCGCCTTGATTGGCGTAGCGCAGGGTCTGGGCCGATGCCGGCGCCATGGCCAATGCGATGATGGAAGCCGTAGCGGCCGCAAGCAAACTCTGACGTAACGACATATGATGGATTTCCCCGCATTGATCGGCAAGTTCCGCAAGTAGCGGCGGATATTGCCGATCCTTGTTGCCAGAGTCCAGCGGCCGGGCAAGCGCGAAACCACGTAGGTCTCGCGCCGGTTTGCGCGGCGATGCGGCAATGACTAGTTTCACCCTAGGCCGCGCGCACGAGCGCGTGACATTCAACTTTCGGAGTGCCGGATGGCGGAGCTGAAGGCCGACGTTCTCGTTCTGGGCGCGGGCATGGTCGGCGTCGGCGCTGCGTTGCACCTGCAAAAAAGGGGCAGGGACACGGTCCTGATCGACCGGCACGAACTGGCCGGCGAGGAAACCAGCTACGGCAATGGCGGGTTGATCGAAAGCGCCTCGGTCTTCCCCTACATGTTTCCCCGGGATCTGCGTCAGATCGCGCGATACGCGCTGATGCGCGCGCCGCAGGTGCGCTATCACTTTGCCGATCTGCCGACCTTCCTGCCGTGGCTGGCGCGCTACTTCGCCGCCTCTTCGCCCGAGCGTGCGCTGCACAGCGCGATGGCCGAACTGCCGTTGATCCAGCGCAGCCTGATCGAGCACGAGGCGTTGATCGAGGAAGCCAAGGTGCCGGAGTTGTTGCGGCGCACCGGCTGGATCAAACTGTTTCGCTCCGACGCGACCCTTGGCCATGCGGTGAGGGAGCTGGAGCGCGCCCGGCAATATGGCGTGGCGGGCAACGTTCTGGATGCGGCGGCGATCGCCGCGCGCGAGCCGCATCTGACCGGCGATTTCGCCGGCGCGATCCATTTTCCGGCCCCCGGCTTTGTGCCGGATCCCGGCGGCCTGGCCAAGGCCTATGCGGCGTTGTTCGGCCGCAAGGGCGGGCGCTATCTGGTCGGCGATGCCCGAACGCTCGAACAATCCGGCGGCCGCTGGAGAATGGCGACGCTGGAAGGCAGCATCACCGCGCGCGAAGTGGTGGTGGCGATGGGACCGTGGTCCGATCAGGTCTTCGGCCCGCTCGGCTATTCGATCCCGCTTCAGGTCAAGCGCGGCTATCATCTGCATCTCAATCCGCGCGGCAATGCCGTGCTGCATCACCCGGTGCTGGATTCCGATCTCGGTTATCTGCTGGCGCCGTTGAACCGCGGCATTCGCATGAACACGGGAGTTGAGTTCGCCCGCCGCGACGCGCCGCCAACGCCGGTCCAGGTCGAGCGGGCTTTGCCGCGGGCGCAC
>JAIEPP010000543.1 GCA_019748335.1 Xanthobacteraceae bacterium | reverse complement strand
GTGGGACCCGGCTCTCCGGCTGATTTGGCGGATGCCGCCACTCGACGAATTGCCGGTGGCACGTATGACCCTGCTTAGCCAGATCTGGATGTTCGTTCTGCGCGGCTATCTCTTTGTCGCCGGCGGCCTCGTGCTGTTTCGAATTTTCCAGCTCGCTACGGTGGGCGCGTGATCTGGTCCGCTCCTTACGAAAGGGCGCGCTGCCTGGGCGGCGCCGGCCTCCTCTGGCTCGCGAGCGGCCTGTTGCGCGTTTCAATGAAGCTGCGCCGACAAGGCTGGATCTTACGATCTGATCTTCGAATAGTCCTGGCGGTGACGAATTTTCTGGAGCGTTTGGCTGTGACGTTGTCTCTCGGCCGGCGTCGACACAGGCATCAAGAAACTCGAAATGGCTGATCCCGATGACCGGTTCGATCGATCAAGCAGCTGTCAGTCTCGGCATGGCCACCCTCATGGGCGCGTGCATCGGATTCGAGCGCCAATGGCGTCAACGGATGGCCGGTTTGCGGACCAATACGCTGGTCGCGATCGGAGCGGCCAGTTTTGTAATCTTCGAAAGTTTGTTTCCTGACGATGGAAGTCCCACGCGGGTGGCCGCCCAGGTTGTCTCCGGGATCGGCTTCCTGGGTGCAGGGATCATCTTTCGCGAGGGACTTCACGTTACCGGCCTCAATACCGCAGCCACGTTATGGTGCTCGGCGGCCGTGGGCCTGCTGGCGGGAAGCGGCCATCCGCTGCACGCGGCGCTGGCGACGAGCTTTGTCGTTCTCGTCAATCTGACATTGCGACCGCTGGTTCGGATCATCAACAGGCAACCGATCGCGCAGGCCGAAACCGACTTTCACTATCGCGTTCGGGTCGTCTGCCGAAATCCGGAAGAGGCGCATGTCCGAGCTCTACTGCTGCAAACCACCAGCAACGGTCAACTAAGCTTGCGGCGACTCGAAAGCACCGACCTCGAGGAAAGTGGGCGCGTCGAAGTGACCGCGCAGCTCTCATCACAATCCCAGAGCGACACGGTTCTCGAGCAGGTCGTCGGCCGCCTTAGCCTCGAACAGACCGTTTCAGCCGCGAGCTGGAGCGTCGAACCCGGCGTCGAATAGCGGCCGCAAAGCTCGAGATGAGCTGAGTAATTGAGGCGCGTCATGAAGGGAATTTGCGAACTTGGAGGTGGCGCCGGAGTCGTCCTTGCAATGTGTTCTTTTGCCATCGCGGCGGACCTGCCCGCAAGCCTCCCGGTCAAGGCGCCGGTACCCTACATCTCGACGGCTTACGATTGGAATGGCTGGTACGCCGGCGCCCATGTGGGTGTGATCAGAGGCTCTTCGAACTGGGCCACAACTGCCCCCGGGGCGGGAGGTCCAAGTTTGAATGGGGCATTCGATCTTCCGTTCAATTTCGATTTCATGGGCGGGACGGGCAGCTATGTCGTTGGGCTGCAGGGCGGATATAATTACGTTATGCCATCCCGCTTAATGTTGGGCTTCGAGGTCGACGCTTCCTCTCCAAATTCGGACGTGCTGATCCCCTATTCGGTGCGTGGCAGTCAGACGGTGACCTCGCCCTTGAGCGGCCAGGTGACCTACGGCGAGGCGGTCATTCATTACGGGAGCGCCCGCGCTCGCGTCGGTTATGCGTTCGACCATTTTCTCCTTTACGGAACTGGAGGGTTGGCCTGGAGCTACGATCAGGTGACGCGCACCCAGGTTGACGGTACTTCCTTTGGCGGCTTCGCAGCACCGGGGGCCGTGGACACGAAGCTGTTGTGGCGATTGGGTTGGGCGGCAGGAGCCGGCGTGGAGATTCCGCTTTCGGGCAACTGGACGGCAAAAGCCGAATATCTCTCAACCGGATTTGGTCGCAAGAGCATGACGTTCACGGCCGCAGCCGAGGGGTTTGCATCCGACCTCACCATGCAAAGCATCCAGCTCGGTGTGAACTACCGGATCGGAGATAGCACCCACATATCGGATTTCCTGACCAAGGGGCCACCCGCGCTGGAGACGGACCGCTTCGCGTTCCACGCCCAGGCCACCTACGTCAATCAGTATGACCCTTCGTTTGCTGCTCCCTATAAGGGCCGGAACAGCCTTGCGCCAAACATCGGCCGCGAGACCTCGGACATAACCTTGTACGGCGGCGTCCGGCTCTGGCAGGGAGCCGAAGCCTGGATCAATCCGGAACTCGATCAAGGTTTCGGCCTGAGCGGATCGGTCGGCATCGCGGGATTCCCGAGCGGCGAGGCGTACAAGGTCGGCGCCAACTATCCCTACACGCGTCTGCACCGGGCGTTCCTACGGCAGACCATCGACCTCGGCGGAGAGGTGCAGAAGGTCGATGCCGGACTTAACCAGTTTTCCGGAACGCAAACGTCGGATCGGCTGGTGTTCACCGTCGGAAAAATCGGCGTGATTGATGTCTTCGACACCAACAGATACGCCCACGATGCTCGCTCCGATTTCATGAACTGGTCAATTGTCGACACCGGATCGTTTGATTACGCGGCGGATGCCTGGGGCTATTCGCTTGGCGCGGCGGCGGAGTGGTATCAAGGCCCATGGACCTTCCGTGCCGGCCTGTTCGACCTCTCCATTGCTCCGAATGAAACCTTCCTGGATTCGCGGTTCGAACAGGTCCAGTGGGTCGGTGAAATCGAGCGGCGATATGTTATTTGGGATCAACCTGGGAAGCTCGCGATCACAGGTTTTCAGACCCGAGGCCGGATGGGAAGCTTCCAGGACGCCATTCAACTGGCCGCGCTGACGGGAGGACCCGCCAATATCGCGGCAGTGCGGCAATACCAGAGCCGGGACGGCATCAGCATGAATTTGGAGCAGCAACTGATGCCCAATGTCGGTCTGTTTGTCCGTGCAGGGATCGCGGACGGCCGTTTCGAACCCTTTGAATTCGCCGACATCGACCAGACCGTCGCAGCCGGCCTCTCGGTGTCGGGAAAGCAGTGGGGGCGGGATGACGACACCTTCGGCATTGCCGGCGTGGTCAACGGCATCTCCGGCGTGCACCAGGCGTTTCTCAATGCCGGTGGAATGGGAATCCTGGTTGGCGACGGCAAGCTGCCTCATCCCGGCAACGAGGAGATCCTCGAGACGTATTACAGCTTCCCGGTGTTTGCTTCGAAGGTCACGCTGGATTATCAGCTCATTGTCAATCCAGCATACAATCGCGACAGAGGCCCCGTTTCGGTGCTCGGTCTGCGAGTGCATACGCAATATTAATTAGCGGGTCGCCCTTTCCCAAACGGGCCGTAGCTCCGGCCAAACTTGCAGGCATTTCTATTGATTCATTCTTTTCGCAACACAAGGACGTCCGGGGCATTTCCATTGCGAAGGCGGAGAGGAAGTGAAAGATCCCCCCTTATTCGAAGGGACGACGGGCGAATTTTGTTTCGCAGGGCCGCCAACGGCGCTTTGCTTTGTTGGTCCACCAACAGAGCTTTGTGCCCAAGCCAGAGTGCAGGAGCCGCTTCCGCATACGCTAAGGAAGATGGCTAATATGACTGCTCCGCATTTCATAGAGACTCCTTTCGCGGCTATGAGCTGCGCGTTCATTGTGAATACTGATCGAAAAATGACCCCCATCGGCTTCGACGTGACCCCCTTAGCTATTTGATTTCATTCACACCGCTACTCGGGACCCCGCGCCGATCGCGTGCGAGACCCCTTGCCGATTAACAGGAGCCGCCGCTCAGCATGTCTGCTTGTCGGTGGATAGTGTTGCAAAAGTCGTTTTGCCGAAGGTGGCAGAAATTCTGAGGGCCGCAGGCGCGGTTTTCGTGTAGAGATCTGAGGGACCTTATCGCCTCACGCAAAACTCATAGGCGACTTCGGTAGCGCGACTGAGGTTATGCGAATCGTCGATTGCTTCCCGTTTTAAGGTTTCACCAAAAATTCGGACTGATGCAACTTTCGACTTTTGCAACAGTATCCGGTGAAGACCGGAAATGGCCGGACCACGGGCAAAGTGGCGTTTTTGACCCGATTCAGACATACGCGATACCCGAGCTACTACGGCACGGTAGAGCCACGTCGAATAAACTATCTATAGGTGCAGCAAAGAGAATTTTAGTGAGAACCGTGCGCCGGCGCGGCTGCGATTTTCCACCGTTATGGTCGCAGAATGCAGCTCGGCGATGCGTTGAACAATGGAAAGACCAAGACCGGTGCTCCCTGCCTTCCTGCGATCACGCCGCCAGAAGCGCTGAAAGATAAGATTGCGCTCGTCTTCAGCGATGCCCGGCCCGCGATCGAGAATGCTGACCGTCCCGTTCTCCTCGACGACGAATTCCACAGTCGTTCCCGGAGCGGTGTGGTTTATCGCGTTTTCCGCAAGGTTTCGGATCGCGCGACTCAGCATCTCCGGATTGCCCTTAACCCAGACCGGTTCTGCCGCGCCCAGTAAGGCGACGTCCTTGTTTTGTGCCAACGCCAGCGGTGCGACAAACTCGGCGACCTCGGCGGCCACGGACCGAAGATCCGCTTTTTCGAAGGGATCGATGACGAACGCGTCCAGCTCCGCGATTTCGAGTAATTGACTGATGATATGCGCCATTCCCTCCACGTCCTGCCGCAGAGCCCGGCCGACTTGCTGGTCCTCCAGAATATCCAGGCGGGTTCTCAGGATACTCAGGGGGGTGCGGAGTTCGTGCGCGGCATCCGCAGTGAAGTCGCGCTGAATCCGGAAACCTTCTTCAAGACGGTCCAGCGCCTGGTTCACCGCCAGGACCAGCGGACGCACCTCGCGTGGAATCTCCTCGGTCGGCAATCGAAGGTCGGTACGCGTCGGTCCGATGTCGCGGGCGATCTCCGAGGCTTGCCGAAGAGGCCGCAGGGCACGGCGGAAGATGGCGATGTCGGCGATCAGCAGCACCAAAAGGATGGGCAGCGTAATCCATCCGACGTTCCTGTAAAAATCGGCGACGATATCGTCGATCAGCACATCGCGATTGGCCAGGTCTTCGCCGGCCTGAATCCAGACGGTCTTGTCGCCGACGGTCTTCTTGATGCTGGCACCGGATACGGTGGCGTCGCCACGCCGCTGCTGCAAAAACTCGACATCGGCGGATTCGCTGTCGGCAGGAAACAGGGCTGCATGATCCTTAAGGGAAGAAAACAGAACGCGACCCCGGTCATCAATGACCGCGTACAAATAGCGCCCATATGGCTGCGAATAGAGCCCGAGCAGATCCAGCGGCAGATCCAGTTCGAGATCGCCGTCAGATCGCGCAGTTAGATGCTCCCCAACTGAAACGGCCTGTTCCTGCATCGCCTTGTTGTGGATGTTGTTCGTCGCATAGTTCAGCAGCCACGATAGCGCGAGCGACATGAAAATCGAGGTGATGACGACGGCGACGACGTGCAGGATCACGATGCGGGAAATGATCGACTTGAACCTGATCACGCTACTTTTCCTCGGCGATGAGGTAACCCACCCCTCGAATGGTATGAACCTGGACCTTGGCGCCTCGCTCCGAAAGCTGCTTGCGCAGACGATGAACGTACACCTCGACGGCGTTGGATGCGACTTCTCCGGAATGTCCAAAGATGTGATCTTCGACCTGCTTCTTGGAAACCACGCGTCCTTTGCTGCGCAGCAATAGCTCAAGCACCGCGGTTTCGCGGGCCGACAGGACCTGGGGCTGGTCATCGATGGACGCCTGCCGGTTTCTGGTGTCGAATTCGAGATTGGCGATGCGGAGCGAACTCCCGAGGAGTTGGCCGGGCCGCCGCAACTGGGCCTCCAGCCGCGCGATCAGTTCTTCCAGCGCGAACGGCTTCACCAAATAATCGTCGGCTCCGCTGCGCAGACCCTGGACGCGATCATTTAGGCCACTGCGTGCGGTAAGAACCAGAACGGGAATCGGATTGTTCCGATGTCGCAGATCGCGCAGGAGCGCCAGGCCATCGCCGTCCGGCAAGCCCAGGTCCAGGATCAGGGCCGCGTAGAAAGTCGTATGGAGAACGCTCGTGGCCTCCTCAATCGTGGACAATACGTCGATTTCATAACCTGCCGCTTGCAAGCCCTTGGTCAAAAGCCCAGCAAGTTGCTCGTTATCTTCGACGACCAATAATCGCATATTCAACTACCAAACAGTCTGGTCACGCCTAGCCATGAGACGATTCAGGGCATCACGCAAGTATCGGTTGGTCCGAAAAAGGCCTGTAAGCTTGGTGTAAGCCAGCGTTTTCTGTAAATGGAAGGCGGGCACCCATCATCTGCGCGCGGTTCGGACGAAAAAAATGAATCGTATATCTGCGCTTACCAAATGACGTAGGCGCAGATGAGTGCCAGGGGTAAAACGGCGAGACCGAGATATAGCCAGGTCCGAAAAGCTTCCGGGTCCTTGGGCAGAATAAACACATGAACCCCGAGCCACAGGCACACTGAAAGTCCCAAGGCTATCCGGATGAGATCGCCGGGCGTTTCGTATGCCGACCAAAAACTTTCGATTTGAGGGCTGGCGACGCGCGCAGTCACCACAATCAGGATGCCAATGAACAGCGCGCGAAGAATCGTCCCTGCAATTCGGACGCGACGCGATGGCGGGGTATTCTTCAGAGGGGCTTTTTGTGGGTTCATCATACGTCAGGCTGCTTTCGTCCGGTCTTTCGCCGAAGTCAATTGGGGTACGGACCGTTCTAGCTAGATTATTTCGATGCTCTATCTATGACATGCGCAATCACAGACACCAGGGCGGCAATTGCCGCGACATCTGCCCGCACCGATTGCATCTGCAGATTGGAATTGAGGGCATCGAAACTATCGGAGAGGCTTAGGTCGAAGGCAACGCGAAGTGCCAATCCGCTCGAAACGAAACCCGCAAAAACCGCAATCCACGAGGCTGCATTTTTGCTCATGACATTCCCTGTCGGTATGAACACGAACCACTCATGGGGCTTCAGCATCGCGCGCATAATTCGAGCCGTTTCACGATAACTCTTCCCTTGTGCTCGTTGTTCTCATTCAACGGCAGTGGCCGATATTGAGGCGTTGCAATTGCTCGCGCACTCGAGTCATCCCCCACGAGAGTTTGGCTGCGTATGGATAAGTCGCGCATGCCTTCGCGTCGCGCATAACAGATGACCCTTACGTTAGCCTTACATTGCTGAATCCATCGCGGTCTTCATCAGACGTGGCACATCCGAGCGCCCGAAATTAAATGCGACAATCGCGCGGCGCGAATTTCGATAGAGCGCGATCAGATCAATATCGAACTGCAAATAACTTGATCATATGCAGCAAGAAACGTGACCATCCTGCTCTTAAGTGGAGCATCGCCTGGAGAGATCGACGGCAACCGAAATGCCTTTGCGCTTTATCGAGCGTCCCGTGGCGAATGCGCTTTGTAAGGTGTGCGTAAGTGAGATGGTCTAGATCGGCTGAGATAGATGCTGGGGGCGAACAGCGACCGTGCATCCTGACCGCTGGCGGATGTCCGCCGCTGGCTTACTGGGAAGGTCGACGTGAGAATAGTAGGTGACTTTTCGAAGCAGGCTCTATTAAAGGTCACGCTTGCCCTGCTGTTTATCGTCGGCGCTGCGGCCTTTGCCGGAAGCCGATATTTTGTAAGTTCTGGCAGCGTCGCTGCGGCGACCAAAGATCGTGCAACCTCGATTCTGCCGATGTCTGATGGAGAGCGGGCGCCGCAATTTGTTGATCTGACAGAGAAACAAGTCGCAGTCCTGAAGATCGCATCGGCAGAGCAGCGCAGCTTCGAGCTGCTGAAGACCGCGGTCGGCACTATCGATTTCAACGAGAACGTGCTGGTGCAGGTGTTCTCGCAATATCCCGGCAAGATATTGAAGGCGTTCGTCAATCTGGGGGATGAGGTCAAGCAGGGCGATATTCTGTTCACGATCGATAGTCCTGATCTCCTGCAGGCGGAATCCGTGCTTCTGGCGAGCGCCGGCGTTCTTGAGCTTCAAACCCGTACGCTCGCGCGCGCAACGCAGCTTCTGAGGGCAGGCGGCAGCGCGCAGAAGGATGTCGATCAGGCGACCTCCGACCAGCAGACCGCGGAAGGCAACTTCAAGGCGGCCAAGAATGCAGTCCGGATGTTCGGAAAAACCGACGCCGAAATCGAGCAGATACTAGCGCAGAGAAAGGTCGATTCCACTCTGCTGGTGCCGAGTCCGATCTCGGGAAGGATCATTGCGCGCAATGCAGCTCCCGGGTTCCTTACTCAGCCGGGCAACGCGCCGGCGCCTTACTCGGTTGCGGATCTGTCCACGATGTGGATGGTCGCCAATGTCATCGAGACCGATGCGCCTGCCTACAGGCTGGGACAGGACGTGGAGGTCAGGGTGCCGGCCTATCCGGATACAATCTTTCATGGCCATGTCACGACGGTCGGATCGATGATCGACCCGAATTCGCATCGGCAGTTGGTCCGCTCGGAGATCGCCGATCCGCAGCACCTCCTGAGATCGGGAATGTTTGCAAGCTTCGTGATCCGGGTGGGCGATGCGGCCCGCTCCCTCGCCGTACCGGTCGAGGGAGTGGTCAGGGAGGGGGATGGCACGATGACTGTGTGGGTCACAGTCGACCGCCGCCGGTTTGTGAAGCGAACCGTAAAGGTCGGTATCCAGCAACAGGGTGGCTTTAGTCAGATCCTGCAAGGCTTGGAGCCAGGCGAGTTGGTCGTCACCGATGGCGCAGTGTTTCTCAGCAACAAGCTTCTGCTTGGAGCCGACGGTTAGACGCGCAACGCGCCAATTCGACGATCACCGGGGGCCCCTTGATAAAATCTGTACTTGAGTTTGGTCTGACGCGTAGCGCAATCATCGTGCTGGGTCTCGTCGTTTTTTGTGCGGCAGGGCTGGTCGCATTTACGAAACTGAATATCGAGGCTTATCCGAATCCAGCGCCGGTGATCCTCGAAATTACCGCGCAAGCGGCCGGTCTTTCGGCCGAAGAGATGGAGAAATACTACACGATTCCGATGGAAGTGGGACTTTATCCGACGCCCGGCGTGGTCAATATCCGCTCGACGTCCTTTTATGGCTTGTCGTTTGTTCGCGTGACATTCGCTTACGGCGTCGACTATTACTTTGCTCTCTCGCAAGCTTCAATCAGCCTTCAGCAGAACATTACTCTGCCGGGCAATCTGGTGCCGACGATCCAGCAATCCAGTCTGGTCGGAGAAATCTACCGCTATCAACTCGTCGGTCCCCCGCATTTTGGGCTGACCAATCTGCGCACCCTGCAGGACTACGTGGTCACGCGGCGCCTGCTGACAATTCCCGGAGTAGTGCAGATCAATTCGTGGGGCGGCACAACGAAGCAATTCAATGTCGATGCGGACCTTGAAAAATTGGAAGCCTACAATGTCACAGTTCCTCAACTCATTACGGCGCTTGGCAACGCCAATATCAATGTCGGCGGCCGAGAGATCACGATCGGACAGCAATCGGTCAATATTCGCGGTATCGGATTGGTCGATAGCGGTGGCGCAGATGATGTCACTAAAGGCTACAGGGTCGAAGATATCGAGAATGTCGTTCTGACCCAGTCGGGCGGGCTTCCAATCCAGGTCAAGAACGTCGCCACAGTCTCGGTCGGTTACGTCCCACGGCTCGGAATTGGGGGCAGGGATCACGATGACGATATTGCGGCGGCGATCGTCGTGATGGGGCGGACCCAGCACACCAACGATATCATTCCGCGCGTTCAGGCAGCGGTTGAAAAGCTCAATACCGATGGAAGCCTGCCGCCCGGGGTCAAAATCGTTTCCTATTACGATCGCAGCTCGCTGGTCGGGGTGACGACGCATACAGTTCTGCACAATCTGATCTTCGGCTGCCTGCTGGTTTTCCTTATTCAATGGATTTTTCTGGGCGATCTCCGGAGCGCCATCATAGTCGGCGCGAATATTCCATTCGCCCTCTTCTTCGCGATCATCATCCTGGTCCTGCGCGGAGAGGATGCTAACCTCTTGTCGCTTGGCGCGGTTGATTTCGGCATCATCGTTGATTCAGCCGTGATCATGATGGAAAATATCTATCGGAACTTTCAATCCACCCCGGAGCATCGACAAACGCTTCTTCACCACCTCGCGGAAGGCTATTGGGGTTCGGATCCGACATCGGTACATGCCCACACTACTGCGAGCCAGCGGTGGTCGGAGCGGCTGCGCATCATCTTCGTCAGCGCGCTCCAGGTCGACAAGGCTGTCTTTTTTACGGCCGCGATCACAGTGACCGCCTTCGTGCCGCTTTTCACGATGCAGGGGGTGGAGGGGCAGATCTTTGGGCCGATGGCGCGAACCTACGGCTATGCCCTTGCAGGTGCACTGCTCTCGACCTTCCTGGTGACGCCCGTTCTGGCTTCTCTGCTACTTCCCATTCACATAGAGGAGACTGAGACGGTGATCGTGCGCGCTTTGCGCTCGACTTACACGCCGGTGCTTCGATGGGCGCTCGGAAACCTCAAGATCGCCGTGACACTGGGAGCTGTCTTTCTTGCCTTGAGTGTGGTGACAGCATCTCGACTGGGCAGTGAATTCCTGCCCGCACTTGAGGAGGGTAACCTATGGATCAGGGCGGCGATGCCGCCCACGATCTCACTCGATGCTGGCACCGAGGCAACGCGCAGGATGCGCGAGATCTTGTTGCGGCATCCCGAGGTTCTCACGGTCGTATCGCAGCATGGCCGCCCGGATAACGGCAGCGACGCCTCGCCGTTCTCCAATGTCGAGCTGTTTGCGCCGCTCAAACCATTCGACGAATGGCCCGCCGATCTCACCAAGGAAAAGTTGACGGAAGAACTGCAGAAGGAGTTCAGCGATGAACTCCCGGGCGTTGGCTTCAACTTTTCCCAATATATCCAGGACAACATTGAAGAGGCGCTGTCGGGGGTGAAAGGTGCCAATTCGGTCAAAATCGTCGGGCCGAACCTTCAAACGCTGGAGACGCTCGCAACCCAGGTGATGGCTGAGATGGCGAAGGTTCCGGGTGTCGCCGACCTCGGAATATTTCACCTGCTGGGGCAACCCAATCTTAACATCAGGATCGATCGGGAAAAAGCCGCGCGCTATGGTCTTAATACCGGTGACGTCAACACCGTCGTTCAAGCTGCACTTGGCGGCACCACCGCCACTACTGTTCTGGAAGGCGACAGGCAGTTCAGTCTGGCCGTCAGGCTCGATCCGAAGTATCGCGCCAGTATCGACGCCATCCGCACGGTTAAAGTCGGCTATCAAACACCCTCAGGGACAAATGCGTATGTTCCGCTCAGTGAGCTTGCGAAGATCACGCTCGACACCGGAGCGTCCTTCATCTATCGCGAGCGTAGCCAGCGCTTCATTCCGATCAAGTTCAGTGTTCGCGGCCGCGATCTCGGCGGCACGGTCGCAGAGGCGCAGGAGCGTGTGGCGAAGGCCATCAAGCTTCCGAACGGTTACCAGATCCTCTGGGCCGGGGAATTCGACGACCTTCAGAACGCCAAGCAGAGGCTTCTCATTGTTGTTCCGATCACGCTCCTGTTGATTCTCGTTCTGCTCTACGGCCTCTTCAATTCGTTGCGCGACAGTCTTCTGGCCGTAGCGGGAATCCCGTTTGCGATCGGCGGCGGGTTGATCGCGCTTTATCTCGCCGGCCTTGATTTCAGCGTTTCTGCGGCGATCGGCTTCATATCTCTGTTTGGCGTGGCCGTGATGGATGGCATTCTCAACATAACCTATTACCGCGAACTCAGGATACAGGGCATGGATATCGCCGAGGCGGTGTTCCATGGCGCCGAACAGCGGATGCGGCCGATGTTGATGACCGCGCTTTCGGCGGGTGTCGGGTTGTTTCCGGCAGCGATCTCTCACGGTATCGGCAGTCAGGTGCAGCGACCTCTGGCGACGGTGGTGGTGGGCGGCATGTTTATCGGACCGCTGCTGCTGCTCGTCGTCGCGCCTGCGCTGCGAAAGATCTTCCTCAGTTGGGAAAGCCAGCCTGCATCGGATACCGAGCCCGAGCTGACCGCAGAACACGGGCAGGGAGGCTGACAGCCGTCGCGATGTTGGCAGTCGATCACATAAAGCCTCGCAAGCGGATAGCTCACCTTGAGTCTCGTTTCGGACGCGGCGCAGGGAGAACCGGTCGCGACGCCCGATGGCTGCCGCGCGCACTTCTCCTGGGCGCGATTGCCGCGTCTGTCTCCGGCTGCGCCGTCGGGCCGAATTTCGGGCCGCAGGCTGCGCCTGACGTTACCGGCTACGTACCGGGAAAACTGAACTCGCCAAACCCTGGGCCGGGCGGGCCTCGCGTTGCCGGACAGCACTTCGTCAGCGGCGCCGATATCTCCGCGCGCTGGTGGTCGGCGTTCAAATCCCCGCCGCTCAACGATCTCGTCAGGCAATCGGTCGAGCGCAATCCAAACCTGCAGGCCGCCGAGGCGGCAATCAGGGTCGCTCAGTACAACGCACAAGCCCAGCGCGGATTGTTTTTTCCTCAACTAACGGGCAATTCAACGTCCTCGAAGCAGTTGTTCTCCAATGCCGGCAGCGTATTCGGTGCCGATCTCGGCTCGGTACCGCAGACCCAATACACGCTCGTAACCAATCAGCTGACGGTGTCATTCACGCCGGATATCTGGGGCGGCAACTTCCGGGCGGTCGAGAATCTTGACGCGGTGACGGAGCAACAGCTCTTTCAGCTAGAAGCTGCCTATCTCGCCCTGACCAGCAACGTCGTGACCGCTGCGATTCAGGAAGCGTCGCTCCGTGGTCAGATCGCCGCAACCCAGCGCATTATCGGGATCGAGCGTAATCTTCTCGATATTCTGAAGCGTCAGTTCAGTTTCGGCCAGGCGGCGCAAGCGGATGTGCTGGCGCAGGACGCGGCTCTCGCGCAAGCGGAAGAACTGCTTCCTCCGCTCGAGAAGGAACTCGCGCAACAACGCGATCTGCTGACAGCCCTCGCCGGGCAATTGTCAGCCGATGAGATTGCGCAGAAATTCAACCTGGCTCATTTCAGATTGCCGGCAAACCTGCCCGTTAGCCTGCCCAGCAAGCTCGTCGAGCAACGACCCGACGTGAGGGCAGCGGAAGCAAACATGCATGCGGCGAGTGCCCAGGTCGGCGTAGCGATTGCGGCACGGCTTCCAAATCTTGTGCTCTCGGCCAACGGCGGGTCGACCGCCTACAATTTTGCCCAGAGTTTCACACCCGGAACCGGATTTTATACGCTCGCAGCAAGTGCAACCGCGCCCATCTTCGATGGCTTCACACTCTATAACAAACAGAAGGCGGCTGAGGCCGCTCTCGATCAGGCCGAAGCCCAGTATCGCGCCACGGTCATCACCGCATTCCAGAACGTTGCGGATGCCTTGCGCGCCCTGCAATCAGATGCACGCGCGATGAAGGCAGCGCGGCGCGCGGAAGATACGGCCAAGGCCAGTCTCGAAATCGTGGAGAAACAGTTGAATGCCGGTCAGGTCAATCAACTTGCCGTCCTCAACGCGCAGCAGACCTACTTGATAGCATCTGTTATCCGCGTGCAGACCGAGGCCAATCGTCTCTCCGATACCGCTGCGCTCTTCATGGCGCTTGGCGGCGGCTGGCCCGCGTCCTGCACAACACCGGTTTGGCGGGAGTGCGCGATGGGCGATACGTCCATCGAGCAAGTTTCGGCAAAGTAGTGGAGACATTCACTTCGAGCTTTCAAAGATCGAGATTGGGTGCAAAAAATCGCCCACCTCCGTTTGGGCGATTGTATGGAAAGACATTGCAAATCAATGAGGCCATTTTTCCCAAACGATCGGCTAGTCTATTGATTTTGTTGGTTTCTCCCGCTTCCCTAGGGAGCGCCGCATCAGGTTTGAGCTTCTGATGTTGCGCCTTAAGCAACTGGTTGGAATAGCAATTTGAGATGGTTGCAGGTCCCCGATTTGAACCTACTCCGTAAGTTTCGAGTGGAGCTCGATCGCGCGCACAAAAGCCTGCGTTTGGCGGACTATCAGCGCGCTGCGGGGCCGGTTACGTTGCTCTGCGATAAGAAAACGCGGCCTCCGGAATAGTGGTTTTGCCCCGACGGCTCCAGAGATTCGAATATGGTGGCGCATCCGCCAGGCGAGGGCGTAGCAGAACCAATCTTACTGCCCCAATTTTCATTGAATTCACCTTTAGCTGTTGAGCCTCGCCGGATTGAATGTTCCTCTTCACCGTGAGCAGCGATGAAATATTCGCCGCGTCAGGCGCAATGCGACCGCTTGGTGCAATTCACTTAGCTAGCCAGCGCGCGACAACGGAATGATTTTATCTCCTTCGAGAGCCAACGCTGTAATATGGTCTGCCCACCACTGCATCATTCGTCGACGATCCGGCATCCACTCCGCGGCGTTATACGCGCGCCGGACTTCGTTTCTTTCCACATGCGCAAGCTGGCGTTCAATCCAGTCACGGTTGAAGAGATTGCTCTCATTCAGGATCGTGGAGGCTACGGCGCGGAAGCCGTGCGTCGTGGCGCGGCCGTGATATCCCATCCTGTAAAGGGCATAGAGCATGGTGTTGCTGGACATGCAGCCCCCTTTACCAGGCGAAGGGAAAATATAGGCGCTGCTGCCAGACAGGGAACGCAACTCGCGCAATACCGCGACGGTTTGGCGTGACAGAGGCACCAAGTGCTCAAGTCGCATTTTCATGCGTTCCGCAGGAACGCGCCACTGAGCGGAATTTTCATCAAGGTTCTCCAGTTCGCTCCACTTGCCGGCACGCAATTCAGTCGTTCGAAGAAACGTCAGGGTTACCAGCTTCAATGCAAGTGTGGTCTGCTGCTCGCCGCTGTAGCTCTCCAACTTCTGCAGGAACGTTGGCAGCTCTGAAAGCGGCATCGCTCTGTGACGCTGCGGTTCTCCGGTGGCTCGTAAAGCGTCCTTGAGAT
>JAIEPP010000587.1 GCA_019748335.1 Xanthobacteraceae bacterium | reverse complement strand
CCACCGCCTACAATCTCTCGGCGCAGGGGCCGATCCTGCCGATCAACGCGGCATTGCTGGCGCTGACCCCGATCAGCGCATTCCGGCCGCGACGCTGGCGCGGTGCCCTGCTCCCCAACACCGCCTTCGTGGTGATCGAGGTGCTCGAGGGCGACAAGCGCCCGGTCGCCGCGGTGGCCGACCATGACGAAGTCCGCGACGTCCGCCGCGTCGAGGTGCTGTCCGACAGGACGATCTCGATGCGGATGCTGTTCGATCCCGGCCACAGCCTCGAGGAACGCATCCTGCGCGAGCAGTTCGGGCACTAAAGCAGGATGGGTCCGGATGCTCGGGAGGGGCCAAACGCAAAATCGCGAAAACAACCCCATGCAAAGTAGAATGGCACCCGAAATAGGGCTCGACGTCGCGACCCAACCTGATCTCGTCCTGCTCTAATTCCCTGCCCCCACCCCTTCCGGGATGCCTTTTCGCAACCATTCGTTAACCGGCGGCGCGATATGGTTAACGCTAGGTATACCGTTTTGGATGCGGTATGCGCGTGAGGCGAACCATGTATCGCATCGACTTCAACAAGCTGCGATTTCTGATCTGCGACGACAACCCGCACATGCGCCGCATCCTGCGCACGCTGCTGCATTCGTTCGGCGCACGCGAAGCCTATGAGGCCGAGGACGGCGCCACCGCGCTCGAAATGTACAGCCACTATGTTCCCGATATCGTCATCACCGACTGGGCGATGCCGATCTTCGATGGCCTCGAACTGGCGCAGATGATCCGGCAGCCGGAATCCAAGGGTAACCCCTACGC
This sequence comes from Xanthobacteraceae bacterium, assembly GCA_019748335.1. Lineage (GTDB taxonomy): Bacteria > Pseudomonadota > Alphaproteobacteria > Rhizobiales > Xanthobacteraceae > Bradyrhizobium. The sequence continues at coordinate 14,044 of JAIEPP010000587.1, read as the reverse complement.
GCCGATCATCATGCTGACCGGCCATTCCGAAAAACGCCGCGTCACGGTGGCGCGCGACGCCGGGGTCACCGAGTTTCTGGCCAAGCCGATCTCGGCCAAGGGGCTGTACCAGCGCATCCTCAACGTGGTCGCCAATCCGCGCCCGTTCATCAAGACCAAGACCTATTTCGGCCCGGACCGCCGCCGCAACATCAACAACGCCTATATCGGTCCCGAGCGGCGCGTGGGCGGCGAGGTGGAAGTCCTGCAGCAGCCCTCGCTGCTCGACAAGGCACGGTCCAGCGTCTAGCGCAGGGTACAAGGAAGATATCATGGCGAAAGAAAAGCCCGGCAAGCTGGAGGTCAAGTCCTTCGCCGATCACCACGTGATCACGCAACCCAATCCCCTGCGCAAGGTATTGCTGCGCGTTCCCGAATCCGATCTCGACGATCCCGTCGGCCGTGCCGAAAAGGCGCTTGCGGGGCTGTCGGGTGAATTCAAGAGCTGGATGACGATCGAGGCCGACCGGCTCTCCGCCGCCCACGCCGTGATCCTGCGCGAAGGCTTTACCGACGACAACCGCGAGGAGCTGTTTCGCGCCGCCCATGACATCAAGGGCGACGCCGCGACCTTCGGTTTCGCCTCCGCCGGCGTGACCGCCGAGAGTCTCTGCCGCATCATCGAGCACGCGCCCGACCTCGACAAGGTGCCGTCGAACCTGATCGCCCATCACATCAACGCCATTCAGGCGATCGTGCGTGAGCGCACCAAACTCGACACCAACGTGATGGCGCCGGCGTTGAGCCGGCAGTTGCGCGGCATCGCCGACGAATTCCTCGCTCACGCCAACCGCGACCGCCCCGAACACCTCGAGGCCATCCTGGCGCCGAGCATCGTTCCGGCGGAGTGAGCCAGACTCCAGAATCATAGGGCGGGCAAAGGCGCTCTTGCGCCGAGCCCACCAACAACATTCACAGTTTTTCTGAAGATGGTGGGCACGCTTCGCTTTGCCCACCCTACGAATTCGCGATAGCGAATTACGCCGCAATCAGATCGTCAAGCGGCCCGATCGCGTCCTCGGCGACGAGTTCGTCGCAGAACATGCGGGCTTCCTCGCGCGCCGACTCGGTGGCGAAGCGCCGCAGCAGGATCAACAGCGGTTCGGCGGCCTGGCCGTCGGTCGCGCAATGGGTCAGCACGCGCTCGACCATGCGCCGGCGCAACCGCGCCTCGCCGCCGAGCGTGTCGACAAATCCGGTCTCGTGGCAAACCTCGAGCGCCACGCGGAAGGCGGCGAAAGTCGATTCCGGGAAACCGGCGCGGATCAAGAGCGCCTGCAGGCTGGCACCGCGGCGGTCGTGCAGCAGCGCGGACACCCTCGCCAGCGGCAGGCCTGACAATTCAGCCAGCGCAGCATCGAACAGTTCGAGATTGCCCGACAACAGCGCGCGCAGGATCAACCCCGCGGTCAGCTGCCCGGTGGCGCGCAGATGCTGCACCAGCCCCTGCATGTCCTCGCCGCGCGAACGCGCCGCGATGTTAACGGTCGAGCGCTCGCGCGCATCGTTCGCCATCCGCCCTGCCCGGTCCGGGCTCAGCCAGTTACGCGCGACGACGAATTGCGCCAGGGTTTCGGAGAGCTTGGCGACCAGTGCCAACCGCGTGGCGGCCGGCAGGCCTTCCAGCACCAGCATCGATTCCCGGATCGCGGCCAGATGGCCGTGACGCTCGACGATGCGGTCCCAGGAAAACGGCGCCAGTTCCGCGTAGGCGTTTTCGATCAGTTCGAGCGCCGCGGCCGCGGAGCCTACTTCGGCAATAGCAGCCGACACCGACGGCGGCAGATTGATGCGGCGGGCGATGGCGCATTGCATCTCGCCATTGCCGGTCGCGACGATGTCGACCAGATCAGCGTCGATCAACAGCGGTGAATGTTCGAGAACCGGCAGCGCGATCGAGGCCTGGTCGAGCGAGAGCGCCTGCACGATGGCGGCCGGTGCGTCCGAGCTGCGCGCGAACACTTCCGCCATGGCCTGGCGTACCAGCGGCGACGGATCGTCGAGCAGCATCAGCAGCGCGCCTTCGGCGGCAGTGCGATCGTCCTCGGAAAGATCTGAAATCAACCAGGCCCGCGCCAACGCCCGCGTCGCCTCTGCCCGCTCGCCTGCCGGAGCGGTACGTATCCAACTGATGAACTGCCGAACGATCATGTTCCTGCCGGCTTACGCAACCTGAAAGGCACCATGACGTGGCGCCACTGTCATAGAAAATAAACCATGACGCTTAACAAAGGGTTCACCATAAACGGCTGGTTTCGTTGACGTTTTGTTAAGGGTGCGGGACCGGGCTATTCCACCCCCCCTCATCCTGAGGAGCGCGAAGCGCGTCTCGAAGGATGGCCACGGGCAACATGGTTCTCCCGGCGACGCGCAGCGTCGTCCGGAGACGGCGCTTCGCGCCTCCTCACCATGAGGATCGGTCAGCTGAACGTGCCGTTGCGATCGCTGAAGAGATCGAGCCGGCCCGGCGCGCGGACCTCGGGGGTTTGCCCTGATGGCAATGTCGTCGCCGCGTTTGACGCAACCGAGACCGAGGCTGCTGGCGCAACCGAGCTTGCTGGCGCAACCGAGGTCAGCGAAGAACCGCTGCCCCACAACTCCCGTACCGCCGGCGAAATCGGCTCGGCGCGCTCGCCGGCCTGGAACAGCGAGCGGAAGATCGGTTGCGGCTGCGCTGAAGCCGTCTGCGATGTTCCGGCGACCGGCGTCACCGCGCGCGAATCCGGAAAACTCGAGAGGTAAGCGGCGGTGTCCATTGACGCCGTCGGCGTCGCGCTCGCAACGGTGACCGGTCGTGGAATGTCGCCGCCGACGGCCGCCATCGCGGTCCGCGTCGCCTGCGAATTGGCCGCCCCGGCGTAGCGCGAGGTCAGCACCGAATAGACCTCGGAGACGCTGCGCGCGCTGCCGGAACGATCGTAAAAGATCGAACGGTTGGCTGCGGCCGCGTTCGGAAACATCTGCGCGGCATTGGCTTGCGGATTGTCCTCGGCGCTCTGGATCAATTTTCCGGCGCCGCCGACACCCATGAAATGCGCCATATAGAGCTCGGCGTCGGTCGGGCGGCGGCCGATCTTGCCGGTCAGCTTGAAACTGTTGGACTGGGTCAGCACCCCCGCCATCGACGAGGCGGCATCCGGATCGTCGCGCAGCTTCATGACCGCGGCCCGATCAGAGGGATCGCTGACCGAGTAACTGCCGGAAGGATTTTTGGTGATGGCATCGGCATATTTGCCGTAGCCGTGCTGGCTGCCCGCTTCCTTGACCGTCCCGAGCCAGGTCTGGTCGATGAACTGAAACAGCCCGCCCGCCGACGATGTCGAGGCGGATGCCTTCGGATTGAAGTTGGATTCCATCTTCGCGGTGGTGAGCAGGTATTCGAAGCTGGCGCCGGTGGTCGAGGCAGCCTGCTTGATCGAGCCCGCGATTTTCACGCGCGTGGGATCAACACCTGCCGCAGCCGTGGCGTTAAATGTGTCGACCGACATGTGCCTGGTGCCCCGCTCCCCGCGAAACGACCCCTCTTTGGCCAGCGCGAGCTCCCGATCGCTCAGGCCAGGGTCACCCTGCGGCAGTTATGGTTAATGGGGAGTTAAGAACGTGGCGCCCGCCCCTTCAGGGTTGGGCCTCATAGTAATGAGCGACCTGGTCGATCTCTTCCGACGTCATCTGGCGGGCGATATTGCGCATTTGCTGGCTGATGTCGTTGCGCCTACTCCCGGACGCAAACGCGTGCAGTTGCGCCTTGATGTAGACCGCCGACTGGCCCCCGAGCCAGGGACTGCCGGCCTTGTTGTCGATGTCGCCATGGCAGGCGCCGCAGGGCGGGACGTTGCGCATCGGCGCGCCGATCGTAACGATCGCGGGCGCTGCGACCTTCGGGTCCAGATTGTTCGACGGCACCCGCGGCAAATAAGCGTAGTAGGCGGCGACATCGAGCATGTCCTGGTCGCTCATCGTGGCCGCAAACGGGCTCATCACCACGTTGACTCGTGCGCCGGTCTTGAAGTCGTTCAGTTCCTTGTAGGTCACCGCGGCGAACTGGCCGGCGAGGTTCGGCGAATTGGCGTCGCTGACGCCCTGCGGCCCATGGCAGATCGCGCAGCGCTGCGCCAGCGTGGCGCCGCGGCCGATCGAAACCTGATTGGGCTTTGTCAGCATCTCCGAGGTCATCACCACGTTCGAGGTCTTGAAGTCGGGTTGAATGGCGTTGCCCTGCGACGACACCCGCGGCACACCAGCGGCGCTGCAAATCGCGTCCCAGATCCCGCTAAGCTTCAAATCCGGCTGCGCCAGCGGCAGCCAGATCAGGCCGGCAAGCGCGGCCAACACCGCGATGGCAGCGGTGACGCCGACGCTGGTGGCGAACCAGCTATTGCGGAACGAGAACAGCGGTTGCTCGCTCATCGGCCGGCTCCGACATAGACCGCGGGCACATTGGTTTCCTTCAGCACCATCAGTTGCGCGATCGGATAGCCGTAATTGACGACGGTCAATCCGATCATCAGCGCGAGCCAGAGCCCAAAGCTGTTCAGCGCCGCCGGGATCCGAGCGGGCATGTGCAGCGGTATAGCGAACCGATAGGAACCCGCCTCGCTATTGTCAGCCCACTGGCCCCGGATCAGCACGGTGAGGAACAGCGCACCCGACAGCAGAAGAATGAAACCGCCGACCGCCGACATCACGACCGAAAACGCCTGCGGCGAAATCGCCGGGTTGGCGTAGTCGTAGAACGCCATGCGGCGCGGCATGCCGAGGATGCCGACATAGTGCCACGGGAACGTGGTGACGATCATGCCGATGAACCAGAGCCAGAGCTGGGTCCGCATCAGCCCGAAGCTTTCCAGGGCGCGGCCAGTCAGATGCGGCCACAGGTCGTAGGCGATCGCGAAATACATGATGACGATGGCGCCGCCGAAGATCAGGTGGAAATGCCCGGTGATCCACTGCGTGTTGTGGATGCTGGCATCGAGCTGATAGCTCATGTTGATCAGGCCGCCGGCACCGCCGAAGCCGAGCATGACCAGCGACAGAGCGGTCGCCAGCATGATCGGATTTTGCCAGGGCAGCGCGGTTATCCACCCGAATGCGCCGTGGCCGCCGCGCAGGCGGCTGGCGATTTCCGCCGAGGCGCAGATCGTGAACACCGTGAGCAGCGTCGGCAATGCCACGAGGCCGGTGAACACCGAATGCATGAACTTGAAGCCGGCGCCGACTTGCGGATCGGCGAACAGGTGATGCACGCCGATCGGCATCGCCACCACCACGAACAGGATGAAGGAAATCCGCGCCATCGCGTCGCTGTAGAGCCGGCCGCCGATCGCGCGCGGGAAGATGGTGTAATAGGCGATGTAGGTCGGGATCAGCCAGAAATACACGATCGCGTGCAACGTCCAGGAGAAGAACACGCGCGCCAGCCCGGCGTCGATGGTCGATCGCAGGCCAAGCGCGACGGGAAGAATCTGGAAGATGATTTCCAGCGCGGCGCCGACCGCGGTCCAGCCCCAGAGATAGGAACCCGCGACATTGGCGAACATCGCCAGCGGCACCGGCTTGTCCGGGTTCTCGCGCTTCCAGATCGCCATGTTGATCGACATCAGCGCGACCCAAATCCATGAGCCGACCACGACCATGACGACGCCGATGTAATAGAAGGGATTGCCGACCATCGGCGGGTAGAACGTGTACAGCACCGAGGCTAAGCCCAGCGACACCGGGATCATCGCGACGACAGCGCCGATGGCGACGAGGAAAAAGCCTGCCCACGCCCAGCGCCTGCCGATCAGCGGCTTTTCCAGCGCCGATTCCGTGATCGCATAGCCGAACCCCATCGCGACCAGGGTCGGAAACACGTAGCCCATCGCCGAGCCGTGCGCGGTGACCGAGCGATAGTAGAACTCCGGATTGAAGTGCCAGGCGTTGAGCGGGCTGCGCACGAACATCTGCCAGGCGCCGAGCACCAGCGCCGCACCGAACACGATGAAGGCAAGCCAGAAATGGGCAAGGATGAGCCGCTTGTTAGTCAACACAGGTCAGCCTCCGCTTCGCCGCCGCAAGCTTCGCAAAAGCAGGCTTGTCCACCACCTTGACTTTGCCCCACATGCCCTGATGGCCGATGCCGCAGAACTCCTGGCAAGGCATCACGTGGTCGCCCGGCGCCTTGAAGCGGACCGGCAGGTCGGAGACATAGCCCGGCACCAGCATGGTGTTGATGTTGGTGCCCTCGATCAGGAGGCCGTGGACCACGTCGGCGCTGGTGGCGCGGAGCTTGACCGGCGTGTCCGACGGCACCACGACGCATTGCGGCGTGAAGGAATATTGCTGCCCGATCGCGCGCACGGTGACGGAGCCATCGGCCTCGACGGCGCTGCCGAGATTGCTTTCGACGAACTCGCCGGACAGATGCAGCGTCGCGGGATCGGCGGTTTCGACATGGCCCTGCGGCATCGTCGCCTGATGGATGCCGATATAGGTCGCCATGCCGACGAGTAAGCCTACGATCACGATCGACAGCGTCGCCCATCGCCGCTCGACGCGGGCCGCGACCGCTTCACCGATACCGTGGTCCGCCTCTGCTGTCATGTTCACACGCTCCGCGGCAGGAACACGAACAGGTAAAACGCAAACCACAACGCGATGACGACCGCGGTTGCGATGCCGGCGACCGCAATGGCGCCGCCGGGACCGGAACGCACGATGGCGTCGACGCGCTCCTCTTCGGAGCCCAGTGTCGTCGCCTGCGGCGGGGATGAATTGATCATGACGCGCCTCAGTTCAGCGTTGCCGCGCGAAGTTCATTGGCCTGCCGCGCCGAGACCGGCTCGCCGCGGTTGCCCCAGGAGGTGCGGATGTAGGTCACGACGGCCGCGATCTCGTCGTCGGACAGCCGGTGCGCGAACGGCGGCATGCCATAGGGCATCGGATTGCCTGCGGTGCCCGGCGGATAGCCGCCGTTGAGCACCATCCGGATCGCGTTGACGGCGGAGACCATCTGGATCGACTGGTTGCCGGCCAGCGGCGGGTAATGCGGCGGCATGCCGAGCCCCTCCGCGCCGTGGCAACTGGCGCATTCACGGTCGTAGATCTGCTTGCCCAGGCTGAGCAGCAGACTGCTCTCCGCCGAAGGCAACGGCGCTACCGGCTTCTCCGGCGAGGTGCCCTGTGCCAGGCCCTTCAGATAGATCGCCATCGCGCGGGTGTCGTCGTCGTTGAGATATTGCAGACTGTTGTAGACGACTTCCGCCATCGGCCCGTAGACCGCGCCACGCTTCGACACGCCCTTGCGCAGATAGTCGGTGATCTCCTCGATGGTCCAGTCGCCGAGGCCGGCTTCCTTGTTCGAGGTCAGCGAGGGCGCATACCAGTTCTGCATCGGAATCAGGCCGCCTTCGAAGGCCTGCGAGTCCGAACTGCCGCCGAGCGCGTTGATCGCCGTGTGGCACATGCCGCAATGGCCGAGCCCCTCGACCAGATAGGCGCCCCGGTTCCACTCCGCTGACTTGGTCGCATCCGGCTTGTATTCGCCCTCCCTGAAGAACAGCGTGCGCCAACCCAAAATCAGCGAACGGTTGTTGAAGGGAAATTTCAGATCGTGTTCGCGGTTGCGCTGCTTCACCGGCGGGATCGAGCGCAGGTAAGCGTAGATGGCGTCACTGTCCTCGCGCGTCACTTTTGTGTAGGAGGCAAACGGCATCGCCGGATAGACCAGCCCGCCATCGGGAAAGCGGCCGTTATGCATCATCTGAAAGAACTGGTCGGACGTCCACATGCCGATGCCGGTTTGCGGATCGGGCGTGATGTTCGAGGTGTAGAGGGTGCCGAACGGCGTCTTCATCGGCAGGCCGCCGGCAAAGGTCTTGCCTTCGCGCGCGGTGTGGCAGGCGATGCAGTCGCCGGCGCGGGCGAGATATTCGCCCTTCTTCAACAGCTCCGCATCCTGCGCCATCGCCTTTGTCGCGCCGATCAGCAGCAACACGGCGAAGACCGGGAGCAGAGCATTCAAGATTCTCGGCATCTTGTGCGATCTCCCTTTCAGTGCGGCTCGCTGCCGCATGCCAGCGGCATCGGCAGGCTGCCTTGCTTGGCAAAGGACGGATCCGATGGCGCCGGGCGCGACGACAGATACGCAGCGACGGCCTTGACGTCGTCTTCGGTGAGGAGGCCGGCGACGATCTGCATGCAGTCGGGCGCAGCCGCGGTTCGCGTCCCGTAGCGCCAGCCGCCAAGCTGCGCGCTGATGTAGCTGGCGCGCAGGCCGAGCAGTCCGGGGATGGCCGGCTCCATGCCGCCGAATGTCGGACCATGGCAGCTCGCGCAGGCCGGCAAGCCGCGCTGCGAATCGCCCTGGGTCACGATCGACTCGCCCCGCGCGAGGATTTCTTTGCTCGCCGAGGGAATGGCCGGCGGCGGAAACGGCGGCCGCAGCGAGGCGAAATGTTCGGCGATCTTTTTCAGGTAGTCGTCAGGCAGAAATTCCAGCAGATAGTTCATCGGCGGGTATTTGCGCCGTCCATCGCGGAACGCCACCAGCTGGTTATAGAGATAGCCCGCGGGCTTTCCGGCCAGCCGCGGGAAATACACGTCGCTGGTGCCCTCGCCTTCAGCGCCGTGACAGGATGCGCAGGCGAGCACGCGCGCGGCCATGGTGTCGGGCGCGCGCTCCTGCGCCTGCGAGGTGCCCAACGGCAGCGCGATGGAAGCAAGAAGCGCGAATATCGGCAAAAATCGGTGCATCACCGTCGCGACCCCATCTCGACAACGAGATGCAATTTTTGCACATCGCATCGACCGAGGCAACGCAACTCGCACCGCGAAGCTGCGTCATTCGCGCATGGAGTCTATTTGCGATAGACTTTCGTCGGATCAAAGTGGCGGTCCGCATTGACAAATGACAACTGCGTGTCGTCATCGACAGCATCGATCTTGCGATAGAAGCAGGAGTGGCGCCCGGTGTGGCAGGCAGCACCAAGCTGCTCGACCCGGATCCAGATCGCGTCCTGATCGCAATCCATCCGCATCTCGACCACGCGCTGGGTGTGTCCGGAGCTTTCACCCTTGCGCCACAGCGCCTGGCGCGAGCGGCTGTAATACCAGGCCTCGCCGCTGGCGATGGTCTTGCGCAGCGCCTCGTCGTTCATGTGCGCGACCATCAGCACGTCGCCGGTCGCGGCATCCGTGGCGACGCAGGTCAGAAGACCCGACGCGTCAAACTTGGGCTGAAAGGCCAGCCCTTCCTCGCGGTCATTTGGTTCTGCGGAAGTCGACACGGGCAGCCCTCGCGAAAATCGTAAGCGAGGGTCAGCGCAGCCCTCGCACCATGGACAGGAAACGCGCCTGCTCCGCCGGATTGTCGCGGAACATGCCGGTATAGCGGCTGGTGAACGTCGTCGCACCGTGCTTGGCGACGCCGCGCACCGACATGCAGGTATGCTCCGCCTCGATCACGACTGCAACGCCGCGCGGTTTGAGAATTTCGTCGACCGCAGCCGCGATCTGCGCGGTGAGATGCTCCTGGGTCTGCAGCCGGCGCGCGAAAATGTCGGTGAGCCGCGCCAGCTTCGACAATCCCACCACGCGTTCGACCGGCGTATAGGCGATGTGCGCCTTGCCGTAGAACGGCATCATGTGATGCTCGCATTGCGAAGTGAATTCGATGTCGCGGATCAGGACGAAATCGTCATAGCCCGCGGTCTCGCCAAAGGTGCGGTTGAGCACTTCGGCCGGGCACTGGTGGTAGCCCTGATAGAGTTCGTCGAAGGCCTCGACCACCCGGCGCGGGGTATCCAGCAGGCCCTCGCGGGCGGGGTTCTCGCCGATATAGCTCAGCAGCGTATGCACGGCCGCTTCGGCCTCGGCGCGCGACGGGCGCGGCTGATCGGCACGGACGGCGGCAGCCAGGAATTCGGCCGGATCGAGCTCGGCGGGGCGGGTTTCCGGCGCCACGTCGGGCGCCTTGATATCGGGGCGGAGGGATTTGATCAGCGCGTCCATGTCTTCTCCGTTCGACCGGCCCTTGGGGACCGGAGTGTCACCGGGCAGACGGGGCGGTTTTAACGCCGGACGCCTGAGTCCCATCCTGGTATAGATTGGCGACCGAATTGGTATCGATTTCGGGCGCCTTCGGCAAACGGCCGGGGCTGTTTTTCCGCCGTTCCTGTCCATATATAGGACGGTGAAACCCTGCCGCCAAGGGCGCTTCTAGGGGCAAGCCCGGGACCTCGATCTATGCTGAACGACATCTACAACAAGCGGATCATCGAACTGGCGGGCAATATCCCCCGGCTCGGCCGCCTCCCCGCCCCCGATGCCAGCGCCACCGCCCATTCCAAGCTGTGCGGCTCGACCGTCAAAATCGACCTCAAGATGGACGGCCCCGTCGTCACCGACTTCGCCCATGACGTCAAAGCCTGCGCGCTCGGCCAGGCCTCCTCCTCGATCATGGCAAGCCATGTCGTCGGCTCGACCGCCAGCGAACTGCGCGAATTGCGCGAGACCGTGCGCAAGATGCTGAAGGAAAACGGCGCGCCCCCGCAGGGCAAATGGGCCGATATCGGCCTGCTGGAGCCGGTGCGCGACTACAAGGCGCGCCACGCGTCCACGATGTTGACCTTCGACGCCGTGGTCGATGCCATCGGCCAGATCGAAGCCCGGACCAAGCAGCCGGCATCGGCGTAACGACACACCATCGCATGTCCTCATCCTGAGGAGCGGCCGCAGGCCGCGTCTCGAAGGATGTTGCGCTAGTGTAGGCTACGTGGTTCGAGACGCCGCGGAGTCTGTCATCGGGCGCGCGTTCGCGCGACCCGTTGGCGGCTCCTCACCTTGAGGAGATAGAGCAGTTTACTTCTGTCCTGCCTGAACCGGCGCCGTCGCCGCACCGCCGGTCGGCACGACAGCCTCCGCGGTCTTGGTCGCCTTCACCGGCTGCGGCATCGCATCGCCTTCCACCGCCGAACTGACGAAGCGATCCTGCGTCGGCTTGGATTTCAGCTCGGCCATCGGCGCCGACATGGTGTCGTGCGGCAGCACGTCGGCGACCGCGTCGGTGGTGGCGAGATTGGTCAGCCGCAATTCATCGCGCGACAATTCGTGCAGATCTTCCCACGGCGGCACGCTGAGCGCGAGCGACAGCAGATCGCCGGCGCCGCCCATTTCGAAGGTGTATTTGGCGAGACGGCCGATGTCGCGCTCGACGATCATCAGGTCCTGCGCGGAATAGCTCGCCGCCTTGGCATCGTCGGCGCGATCTCCCATCCAGATCTGGTGCACGCGGACATGCGCCGTCTCCGGCACGTAACGGGTCTTGCCCGACAGCAGCAGGAACACGCACATCGACTCGCACCAGGCTTCCGGCACCACGCTGGCGCGCTCGCCTTGTGCGGTCTGCGTCCGCACCGTGACGCCAACCGTCGTCTGCGCGCCGAGGCCGCGAAAACGCCGTCCGAGTGCAATGGAATCGTTGACCGAACCGCCGCTGGAATCCAGCACGATGGTCGCGCCGCCCAACTGGCGACCGCGCGCGAATTCGTCAAACTCCCGGGGACTATCCGATGTGACGATGCCGACGGCCGAGACCCAGCCCTTGCAGTCGGGCTGGCACGTGACCCAGCTGAAGTGCATCGGCAACTTGCGTTCTTCGAGGGTGACGCCGGCGTGTGCCGAATTGCCCAGCGTGGTGATCGCGCCGGGCAAGACGAAAGCCAATGCGGTGGCGCCTGACAGCGCCCAGCCGCGAACTTTCAGCGACCTTACAGACCTCAATTCGGTTCCTTCCCAAGCCCCGTAGACGAGCAGCGGCAACGACCCCAATTTCAACGCTTCATGATTCTGTCACCCAAGCGTTATTAAAACGGTAACTGCGCGAATCGCGGGCGTCCATAGAACCTTTGCTGCACTGCCGTCTGGAACCGGCGATATTTTGCGGAGTGTGGCGCAAATATCCGCGCCATCCGGTTCCTGCTCTGGAACCCCGCAAATCTACGTATATGATTGCAGCACACTGCCCAGGAACCATTCATTGAACCAGTCATCGCCGGATTCTTCACACTGCGCGAATTGCGCGAGCGGCGTTCGGCGTCTGCCGCGCAACGCCGGCCGCGCGCTGATCTGGGTCTACCGGCACACGCTATCGCCGCTGGTCGGCTACAACTGCCGGCACCTGCCGACCTGCTCGGTCTACGGCGACGAGGCGATCGAACGTTTCGGATTGTGGGGCGGAGGGTGGATGACGCTGGCGCGGATTCTGCGCTGCCAGCCCTGGGGCACCTCCGGCATCGATAACGTACCGCAGGCGAGGCCCGCCGGCGCACGCTGGTATCTGCCGTGGCGCTACGGGCGCTGGCGCGGCGTCAACGCCTGATCCGTTCGCATTGCTGCCACGCGCGGAACTTCGGTTCCCGATGCACATTGTTTTGATGCTCCCTCGGGAGGAGACAACAATGCGCTGGAAAATCAGCCATCACGGTCACGACCCCCGGCAGATCGACCTGCTTGCGATCCTCGCACTGCTCGTCGTGATCGTCGCCGCCTGGCATTATTTCGACGGCAGTTCCCAACCGCAGAGCACAACGGCCTTCATCGAACCCAGCCAAAGCGTGCGATGGTGATCGCAGGTGCGATCGTGATCGCAGGGTGCGATCGTGATCGCAGGGTGCGAGTTGCCGTCAGCGGAACCAGAACAAGCCGCCACTTCTAGGCTGGGGCCCGACGGGCGCCGGCGGCCGGGGTTTTCGCGACCGTGGCGGCGGCGGTGGCGGTTCGGCCGAGGAAGCCGCCTCGGGACCCGCAGAGCCGTCGTCCGGCAGCCGGACCGACAGCAGCAAATTCGATTCATGGCTCCGCCAGCGGTAGCCGATGCCGAAATCGATCGGCTGCGCGCGCCCGAACAGTTCCGCGTAGGATTCCTGATAGCGGCCGGGGAATTCGTTGATCGGTCCAAGATAGCGGCCGAACGGAAACATGCGCCACTTCTTCGCGCTGTAATAGGTCAGCGGAATTCCGGAATCGTCCTGGATGACGGTAGCGCTGTTGGCGAGAATGAAATCGCGCGTGGTGGTGAAGTTGCCCGAGTACAGCAGATAGGACGCGCTCTTGAGCAGGCTGTTGCCGGGCGCAAGCGTCGCGCAGAACTTCAGGAAACCGCTGGCCTTCACGCCGGGATTGGAAAGATCGGTCGAGAAATAATACAGCGTTTTCTCCACCCCATCGGCGCCCGCGAATAGGATGCGCGCGCCGCGCGCCGCGTTGGGGCCGGGATTTTCGCCGCCGGTAAGCAGCGATCCCTTGTCGTCGATCGCGACCGAGGTCACCGACTTGATCGTCTTGCCCGAGCGCGCCAGGAACACGTAGAGCACGGGCAAGGTGCCGCTGATCTGGCCCGCGTGCAGATCGACCTTCATATGCTTGGTGATGAAGAAGCTGAAGCTCAGAATCGAACTCATCGAATGTTCGACGTTGTAGAGCGCAGCGCCGACGCCGCCGCGCGGCAATTTTACGAGATCGGGCACCGAGCCCGGCGGCTCCAGCGCGCTCAGCACATAGGTCGTCGCCTTCGGATAGAACGCATTGGCGTAAAGAAAGTCCGGACCCGAGAACATGTAGAACATGGTCGGCCGCGGCGCCGCCAGGTTGGCGTCCGACCATGCCTGGATTTTGGAAAGCTGCCGCTGCTCGAGCTGCGCGAACGCGGAATCGAAGAATTTTGCGTGGCGCTGCCAGGACGGATCCCTGGTCAGCGGCGTCAGGGCTGACTCCGCCGACGGCATCATGCCCGCCAGAAACTTTGCGGTGTCGTCGGCGCTCGCCGTGTCGGCGGCGCGAACGGGAAATACGGCCGAGAGAAAAACCGCGGCCGCCAGCGTTGCAACTCCTACCGACTTTATCATGCTCATTCACGACCCGAAGATGCGACCACGGGACCTGCCCGCCTGCGGAAAACCGCGTAAATCAAAAGTCCCGAAAGCATGATCAAGATACCAAGGGCCGACTGCAGCGGGCGCTGCGTCAA
>JAIEPP010000534.1 GCA_019748335.1 Xanthobacteraceae bacterium | reverse complement strand
CAAGCCCCGCTAGGCTAGAAGCGCTTTTCTTCTCCGCACGCGTTCGATCGAATTTGCGACCGCCGAACGATCCAGCGTCGTGTCCTGCAGCCGCTGCAACAGATATTCCGCAATCCCGGCCATCTCCTGCTCCTGATCGAACAGGTTGTTGCCGATGCAGAGCATGTCGATGCCGGCCTTCAGGGATTGCAGGCTGGCCTCTCTCGTACCCAGTGCCTTCTGCAAACCCTGCATCTGCATGTCGTCTGTGATCAGCAGCGTGTCGGGAAGCCGCCTGCGCAAACGCCCGAGGCCCGCCGCCGAGAGCGTCATCGGATGGTGCTCGTCCCACTGCCGCACGATGGCATGGCTGACCAGCACGGCATCGCCGAACATTTTTGGCGCCAGCGCATAGAACAGCTCCTCCTGCTCTGGAACCAGCGCATCCGAAATATCCATGAACTCCTGGTGCGAATCGACGACAGCGCCGCCGATGCCGGGAAAATGCTTCAGACAAAGACCGAGGCGCTGCTCCCGTGCCACCTCGCTGGCCAGCAGGGCATTAGCGGCCACTTCGCCGATGTCGCCGGAATAGGCGCGCTTGACCTTGCCGATATTGGGATTGTCGGGGTTGTAATCGACATCGATCACGGGCGCGAAATCATAGTGGATGCCGAGTTGCCGCATCTCGGCGAAGCTCGCGGTCAGGATTTCACGCTTTTGCGCCGGGGCCAGATGGTTGAATTCCCTGGCACTCGGCAACGGCGCAAACCCGCGGCTCTCCTTCAACCGCCGCACCAGCCCGCCCTCCTGGTCGATAAACACCATCGGTCCGGACGGCAGGCGCGCGATCTCGCTGCAGAGTTGCCGTACCTGCTGGGGCGTCTCGATGTTGTTGTCGTATTTTTGCGTCTGGCAGGAATAGTCGAACAGGATGACGCCGCCGAGGCCGTAACGGCCGGCGAATTCCTTCAGCCACGCGGGAAGGATCTTGCCGAAGAAGCCGAGAATGAAGAGTTCGCCGATCTGCATTCGCGCGCTTTCGCTCGATGGCTCAGACGTTTCTGCCGAGACGTTCCTGCGTCGATTCTTCTATGTTAAAAGCCTGTGTTTGAACAGCCGCCGTCACCGGGCACAGCCAGAGTCGAAGCGATCATGACAACACCCCCCATTCCGCAAATGACGCGTTACCGCCAGTGGCTGAGCGATCAGCGCGGGCTGGATTTCCCGGATTATGAGGGGTTGCGGCAGTGGTCGGTGCGCGAGCTCGACGCGTTCTGGCAAAGCATCTGGGATTATTTCGAGCTGCAATCGCCGACGCCGCACCGCGCCGTGCTGGCGCAACGCAAGATGCCGGGCGCGGTCTGGTTCCCGGGCGCAGAAGTCAACTACGCGCGCCAGGTGCTGCGGCATGTCGAGGCGGCGCATGGCGCGGGGATGCCCGCGATCGTTTCCTGCGGCGAAGACGGCGTGTTGAAGGAGACGAGTTGGCCCGAACTGCGGCGCAAGGCCGCCGCGCTGGCGATCCACCTCAAGGCCCAGGGCGTCCGCTCCGGCGATCGCGTGGCCGCGTATCTTCCCAACATTCCCGAAACCATCATTGGCTTTCTCGCCACCGCCAGCATCGGCGCGGTGTGGAGCGTCTGTGCGCCCGATATGGCCGCACCTGCCGTGATCGACCGCTTCAAGCAGATCGAGCCCAAAGTCCTGATCGCCTGCGACGGCGTCACCTATGCCGGACGGCGGCATGACCGGCGCCAGGTGATCGACGAGTTGCGGCAATCGCTGCCGTCGGTCGCGCATGTCATCATCCATAGCGACGGCGCCGCGCCCGCAGCGGACTCCGCGGTGATGCTTTCGACGGTCCTGTCGGCGACGGGACCGGCGATCGACGCGTTCGAACCCGAATGGTTGCCGTTCGATCATCCGCTCTGGATCGTCTATTCCAGCGGCACGACTGGATTGCCTAAACCGATCGTGCACAGCCATGGCGGCGTCGTCATCGTGGCGCTGCCGCTGAACGTGCTGCACAACGACATCGGTTGCAGCTACCGGGCGGAATCGTTCGGCGAGCGCTATCACTGGTACTCTTCGACCGGCTGGATCATGTGGAATTGCCAGGTCGCGGGCCTGCTCAACGGCACCACCATCTGTATCTTCGACGGCAGCCCAAGCGGGTCGAAGGAAAAGCCGGACTGGGAAACGCTGTGGCGCTTCGTCGCGAATTCGAAGACCACGTTCTTCGGCGCCGGCGCGGCCTACTTCGCCGGTTGCACCAAGGCCGATGTCGATCTCACCGCCAGCGGCGACCTGTCGCGGCTGCGTGCGCTCGGCTCGACCGGATCGCCGCTGTCGGCCGACACCCAGCAATGGTTCAACGAACGCTTCGCCCGCCTCGCAAAGACCAACGGCAGCGCTGCGCAAGCTGCGATGTTCTGGGCCAACATGTCGGGGGGTACCGACTTCGCCGGCGCCTTTCTCGGCGCCAATCCCGAATTGCCGCAGACACCGGGCCTGATGCAGTGCCGGCTGCTGGGCGCCGCCGTGGAAGCCTTCAACGAACAGGGCCGCGGCGTCATCGAGGAAGTCGGCGAACTCGTCTGCACCGAGCCGATGCCCTCGATGCCGCTGAAATTCTGGAACGACGAAGGCGACGCGCGCTACCGCGCCAGCTATTTCGAGACCTATCCGGATAATTTCGACGGCAGCGGCCGCGGCGCGGTCTGGCGCCACGGCGATTGGCTCAAGATCCATGCCGACGGTTCCTGCGTAATCTACGGTCGCAGCGACGCCACCATCAACCGGCATGGCCTGCGGATGGGCACCAGCGAACTCTATTCGGCGATCGAGGCCTTGCCCGAGGTGCTGGACTCGATGGTGGTCGATCTCGAATATCTCGGCCGCGAGAGCTACATGCCGCTGTTCGTGGTGTTGCGGGAAGGCATTGTGCTTGATCGCGCGATGCAGCTGCGGATCAACAACGCGATCGAAGCCGGCCTGTCGCGGCGATTTCTGCCCAACGAGATCCATGCCGTCGCCGAGATCCCGCGCACGCTGTCAGGCAAAAAACAGGAACTGCCGATCAAGAAGCTGCTGCTCGGCCATCCCCTCGACAAGGTCATCAACAAGGACGCGATGGCCAATCCCGGCTGTCTCGACTGGTACCTGGAATTCGCGGCGAAGCACCTGCGGAAGGATGCGCATGGTGCGGGAGGATCAGGCTAGTTTACCGTTGTGATGCAGTTCGCGAGGACGAAGAGCGTAATGGGCACGAAAGGCCGCAGAAGTGCCGTGGTAACTTTCGATTCGGATTAGCCCTGAACGGACTTTCTGGAGTCGAGCCCCGCCCCTTGGCGCTTGATCGCTATAGACAGACGGATTCCAGTCGCGGTCAGGGCCATGCCGGCCAACAGAGGGGCATCGACCGGTTCCTGTAGTACCCACGCTGAAATCAGAAGTCCGATGCTGGGTGTCGCGAGCAACGCCATGGACAGGGTGCTCGCCGCAAACCGACGCCCTGCTTCAACGACGGCCCAATAGGCGAAAGCGGTTGCAACAGGCGCCACGTAGGCAAGCGTGGCCGCGCCGACGAGCGTGAATCGTACCGACGATCCCTCGACGGATATCGCGACGGGAAGCAGCAAGGCCGCAGCAATCAGCATTTGCCAGGGAGCAAGACTCAGCGCCGACGATCCGAAGCGATGGCCGCGGACGGTGACGATCGTAATGGCCCAGGCCGCCGCCGCCCCCATGAGCATCGCGTAGGCGAGCGCCTGCCGGCCCCCGACGGCAAAGGAAGGCGACGCAATCAAGACAATCCCTGCACACCCGATCATCACGCCTGCGGCCGTCTTCGGACTTACCTTTTCACCAAGGCGCCACGCCGCGAGTGGAGCGGCCAGGACAGGCGTGGAAAAGGCCAGCACGGATGCACGTCCGGGGGGCAAGATCGTCAAGGCAAGGCCGGTCAGCGCGGAATAGGCCGCCATCTGAAGCGCGCCGGAAATGGCGACGAGCGAGAGATCGGATCGCGGCGGCAGTGCCAGTTCGCCCCTTGCCGCCACCAGTCCGAACATGACGAGTGCTGCAATTGCATAGCGCAGGCAGCCGTACCAGATTGGCGGAATCTGGCCGACGCCGATTTTGATGACCGGCCAGCTGGCCGCCCAGATCAACACCAGCGACAGCAGCAATAGCCAATCCTGGGGCTTCGGCTTCCTCGCTGCGGTGGAGGTGGCCGTCGAGAGTTCAGAACTTTTCACTGGAGGGCCGCAGGTCGATCTCGTGGGTCCATGCACTGCGGTCCTGGCGATGCAACTGATAGTAGGTCTCCGCGATCGCGGCAGGTTGAAGCATGCTTTCCGAAGGTGCGCCTTCCTGCGCGATCATGCCGTCGAGGATGACATGGGCGACATGGATGCCTTTCGGTCCCAGTTCGCGAGCCATGGATTGCGCCACCGCCCGCAGCGCGAATTTCGGTGAAGCGAAGGCGCTGAAGCCTGCTCCGCCGCGGATCGATCCGGTCGCGCCGGAGAAGATGATGGTTCCGCTTCCCCGGTTGAGCATGGACATTGCGGCAGCCCGACCGACCAGGAAGCCGGCAAGGCAACCGGTGCGCCAGGCCTGCTCGAACAGCTCCTCGGAGATATCGAGAATGCCGCCTTGATCCCAGATGCCGACGTTGAAGATTACCAGGGATGGTGGATCAAGTTCATCCGCGACGCGTTTGAAGACGCTTCTCACCTGCTCATCGTCCGTCGCATCGCAGGAGTAACCGCGGACAAGATCGCGGTGCGCCTCATCTGCAACGCCTCTCCGCGACACGGCGGCGACCCGCATGCCTGCCTCTGCGAACCGTCGGACAAGAGCATTTCCCAGTCCGGGGCCTGCTCCCACAACTACAGCAACTTCGCGCGTGCTCATTTGCAAGCTCCAACGCTATTCAATCGGCAACTAGGCTTTGGACTTCACGTATTGGACGAATCCGATCACGTCTTCGGCAACCAGTCTCCCGATCGCGCCGCTGGAATAGACGGCGGTGATCACTTTTCCCTGGGGATTCAGCACAAAGCCGGTCGATTGGAGATAGCGCGGGCTGTCGTTGACATAAGCGCCGGTAGAGCCCGCGACCTTATCCGCGTCGACGCCATAGCCGACCGGAAAGTTCAGGCGGTGCTTTTCGACCAGCGCCGCGGCGTCCGTTTTGTTGTCGACGGACAAGGCCACGACCTTGATTCCGATCTTGTCGAGATTCTCTTTCGCCCGGGCAAACGCCAGGAGCTGCGCATTGCAGTAAGGGCACCATGAACCGCGGTACATCAGGACCACGCCATAGGAACCCGCAAGATGGTTGGTAACCTGCAGAGCGCCGGCCCCCACACTCTCAAACGCCAACATCGGGAAGGTGTCGCCATTGCCGAGACGGAGCATTTCTGGTTTTCTCCAAAAATTGGACTATTTAGTCCAGTTACTTGCAAGCCATGCCGCTGTCAAGTACGGTGAAAACATGAGTACGAATGCGACGGCATTGCCCAAGACGGCACGGGGCGCAGCAACACGTGCGCGCATCATTGATGCCGCGACCGAACTCGTGCGCGCACACGGCGTCGCCAACACGACCATCGATGCGGTGATCGAGGCCAGCAACGTCAGCAAGTCACAGATCTATCATTACTTTTCCGACAAGGACGATCTGGTGCTGGCTGTCATCCATCGGCAGGCCGAATGCGTGCTCGGCACGCATGAAGAGCTGTTGCGCAAGCTCAATTCCCTTGCCGGACTTCGTCGCTGGCGCGATGCGGTCGTCGAGCTTACCCGACAGACCAATTGTGCCGGAGGATGCCCATTGGGCTCGCTCGCAGCCGAACTTTCGGAGACGCCACGCACCCGCGCCGCCTTGGCCGCAAGTTTTGCGTGCTGGGCGTCGTGTTTCGGGATGGCGTTTGCAAGAATGCAGACGCGAGCGGGAAAAAGACCGAGCGGCGATTTGAGGGAGCTTTCCGAAGCGATGCTGGCTAGCCTGCAGGGGGGCCTTCTGCTCGCACAAACCATGCGTTCGACGCGCCCCCTGGAGCTTGCACTGGACATGGCGATCGAGCACGTTGCGGCACGCCTCAAGCTTTAGCAGCTGGAGGATACCGGGGCGGCCTGGACCGATCACGCTATCCGTTGAAGGTTAGGCCTGCCGACCCTACATTAGCACCGGTCGCACAAACCAAGGGAGAACCGAGATGGCTGAGAAGACCGAGCGCGCTGTTCTGGCCGGTGGCTGCTTTTGGGGCATGCAGGATCTGATCCGCAAGATGAGCGGCGTAATTTCGACCCGCGTCGGCTACTCCGGCGGCGACGTCAAGAACGCGACCTATCGCAACCACGGCACCCATGCCGAAGCGATCGAGATCGTCTTCGACCCGCGGATCCTCAGCTACCGGCAGTTGCTCGAGTTCTTCTTCCAGATCCACGATCCCTCGACGCGCAACCGCCAGGGCAACGACATCGGCATGAGCTATCGTTCGGCGATTTTCTATACCAGCCCCGAGCAGGAGCGCGTCGCGCGCGACACCATCGCCGACGTCGACGCGTCGGGAATTTGGCCGGGCAAGGCCTCCACCGAAGTCGCCCCCGTCGGTGATTTCTGGGAAGCCGAGCCCGAACATCAGGACTATCTCGAACGCTACCCCGACGGCTACACCTGCCATTTCGTCCGTCCGGGCTGGCGCTTGCCACAGCGCAAGGTCGGATAAGCGCGCCGCGTCCAGCGGAGATTCTTCGCAGCAATAACCGGAAACATTTTGCCGGGCGCGGCAATGTTTGCCGCGCTTGGTAGCGCGTGACACGCCGCGCGACGCAGATATGGCCGGCAAAACCACGTCATTTGCATAACCGAGTCTCCGTAACATTCCGGCACGCCGTTTGCTTTTCGGTACACGTCAACAGTACCCAAGAGGCTTTCGATGAGTGTGAGTGGCGTTGCCGGAGCTTCCGTTCCGCGTAGCTGGACCCCGATACAGAACCGCCGTGACGACGGCACCGATCAGACGGCGGCATCAAACCCCGCCGATCAGACCGGCATACCGACGCCCCCGTTTGCCGGCACGATCACGCGGGCACCGGTTGACTCGATCACGGTGACGTTGCCGAATGGCATGAAGGTCGGCATGTTCCACATCGGTGGGGGCAGCAGCGGCTTTGACGCGCAAATGCTCGCCTCACTGGAACACCTGGCCGATAATTTAAGTGGCTATACGACGACGTCCAAAGGCACGGTCGAGGGGACGCAGCCGAAAGCCGTCAGCGACGGTTCGAAGAACACCGGATCAAGCGACAATCCGCAGGGAACGCAAGCGCTCGACATGTTCCATGTCGACCTCCCCAACGGAATCTCCATCGAGATGCGCCACAATTCGGCAAGCGGTGACGCCGATGGCGGTCTGGCGGCCATGAACGAAATGGAAAAGGCGATGGAAGAACTCGTCGATCATTTCAGCAGCTTCGGAAATGGTTCGACGGATTCGGCGTCCACCGCGGCCAATTCCGCAGCCAGCCAGCGCAGGCTTGCCGCCTATGCCGAACAGGCGTCGCTTGCAGCTGGGCTTCGAGTGAGCCGCGAGTCCTGACGGTGGCTTCCGCAAGCGCTAGTTCGCCAGCGTCCGCGTCACCTTAGACCACCGTTATCTCGACGAGACCGGTTCGCGGCACGTTCAGCGATTCGTGGCCGCGCGGCAGCGGCCCGAAGCAGCCCGCAAACGCGATTTCATGCGAACGTTCAAAATCGTTCACCGCCTTCGAGAGAACCACGTTGCGGGTCACGCTGATGACTTCCATCGACGCCAGAAGCTGTTTGACGCTGCCGTCGGGTGACCCGAACAGAAGCAGAAGCCGCTCACAGTCGACCCGCTGACCGTCGGTATCGAGCGTGGTATAGACCATGTAGACGGCGAGCCGCTCTTCGACGCAGAACCGCGCCCCATCCAGAGCCGGGGCGCGCAGGGATCCCGGAATCATTTCGGCCATGTTGCGCCCTTCCCAGCGCTGGCGGAACGCGCCGGCAATGTGCTCGCCTTGGAACATGGCGCGGAATACAGATCCGCCCAAAGACTCATCGACGCGCCAGATCACCATGTAATTTGGATCATGGCCGCGCGAGGGAGGCTGAAAATCTTCGAAGTCGGGTAAGGGTCTGCCCACCGCGGCGCGCGACCAGTGCAGCACCAGCGCGCGCTGGGCGATGGACTTGACGTCCGCAATGGACGATTCGACGAATTGCATGCGCCCAGTCGTAGCAGGCGTTTGTTAACGCTGCTCAAACGAATGGCCTGGACAGGCTGAGAATGGCGGAGAGGGAGGGATTGTCCGCAGATGAAAAAAACTTCAACAAATTCAACGGTTTTTGATCTACCCTTGGACGTCGTGTGTACCAGTAAAGTGCCCCGAAGTCGATGGACTTTACTAGAGCCACCGCGCTGAATCACATCGATCGCGGTGCAACGATCTGATCGGGGACCGTTGAAAGGTCCCTCCAACGAACGGAGCATCACCGGTCCTTTTCCACGACCTGGTCAGCCTAATCAACGGCCTCTGTCAGCCTGTTGCGCATGTCCATGATTCGAGCGTGGCCATCCTGGCAGCCAGCGCTTCAACAGCTTTCGATGCACAGACTCTGGCAGGGACTTAGTTGAAGCGGCAACGACAGAATACAGGCCGCACAAGACGACGGTTGAAGATTACCTTGTCCACCTGGCCACTGAGCCCGCGCCCATAGCAGCAACACGCCCCCTACAGTTGGTCTTATAACCGATTGAACCTTTGGCTCCTGTTGCCTGCGATCTGATTAGAAGCAGACTCTGCGAAGGGACGGGCCTAACCGGATATCGCGACCAGTACAGTTTCAGCAATCTCCGTCCGGACATTCCGGGCACGTGTCGCCGATCGAATCGAGGACATCGCGGACTTCCGCGACGGCGTCGGCTGGCGAAAGGCCGGCCGGCGGGTGCTGGCGCGCAACATCGAAGGCGTCCTCCCGCGCGTGCGGATCGGCCAGGTCCTTCGCCCAGCCGTGTTCCTCGCATTCGTGGATGGCGCCTGCCTCCTGCAGCACTTGGATGGCCCAGCCGCGCAGCGTGCGGATAGCGGGCCGCCGTTCTTTCGTCATCAGCATTGAGATAGCTCCTGCCGAGACGAATCCTTCGGACCGCCGGCTCGTTCCCGGCGGTTAGCACGGGTCAGGGATTTCGAAATGCCGAGGCTTTTGCCTGTCCACCTGTTCCGCAGGCCTGTAAATATCGACCGTGATTTTGATGTTCGATGCCGCGCGGCTTGCGTCGGTACAATTGGCATCTTCCGGCCGCAAAGTATTCGGAGCATCCACCCCGGAAGTTCCCGAGAAAGCGGCCCGTCCGACGTGACACGCCGTTCACCTCCGGCGTGCCCGCGGCCTGCCTATGGGATCGGCCCGACGCCGATCTGGAGATAGACAGTCGACAACGGATTGGTCGGGCGACTAGCCGAGGTCGCCACCGGCAACCGGTAGGATGTTTCCAGTCAAATAGCTGGCCTCGTCAGATGCCAGAAACAGGATCGGGGCGACCTGCTCGTCGATCGTTCCGTATCGCTTGAGGAGGCTGGACGCCTCGACCTGCTTGACCACCTCGGTCATCCATTCCTTCTCCTCCGCAGTGTCGCCGTCGGCGTTGCGCGGTATCCGACGGGGCGGCGCCTCGGTGCCTCCAGGCGCCGTCGCGACGACGCGGATGTCCCGAGAGGCAAACTCCATCGCCAGGCTCTGCGTGACGGCGTTGATCCCGCCCTTGGCCGCGGAATACGGCACGCGATGGATTCCGCGGGTCGCGTTCGACGACACGTTGACGATCGTGCCGCGGCCACGTTCGATCAAGTGCGGGAGTACCGCATGGCAGCACCACAGCGTCGGCATCAGCGATCGGCGGATCTCCGCCTCGATCTGTGGCGGTTCGAACCGGTCGTACGGCCGCATCCGGATCGCGCCGCCGACGTTGTTTATGAGGATATCAATTCCGCCGAAGCGGCCGACCGCTTCGGCCATCGCCGCCGCCGCCCCGTCGTAGGTCTCGAGATCGCAGACGAAGCCAGATCCGCGGGAGCCAGCTTCCGCCGCAACCTCTTTCACGAAGTCCGCGCGATCGACGAACAGGACATTGCCGCCTTCGGCGGCGGCGCGCAGCGCCGCAGCCCGGCCGATACCTTGCGCGGCCCCGGTGACGACCAGCGTCTTACCGGCGAAGCGACCCTGGAAGATCATGCCGCCACCACTTCCGTCGCCGAGAACTTTTCGTAGAAGAAGTGCGAAGGATTGACGCCTTTCTCCGTGAAGAAGACCCGCACCGCCTCTACCATGGGGGGCGGACCGCACAGGTAAACGTCGCAGTCGCCGGCGTTGAGATGTTCGTCGGCCAGGTGCGCGGTGACGTAGCCCTTGCGGGGGTGCGAGCTTCCCTGATCGGCGACGCAAGTTGCCCAAGTCAACGTGGGCAGCCTCTTCGCGAGCGCCTCTATCCGTTCGATCTCTACCAAGTCGCCGTCGTTTGTGACGCCATAGATCAGATGCACCGGCTGATCGGTCCCCCGGTCCGCGAGAACCTCCAGCATCGAAAGGATCGGTGCCAGCCCCGTGCCGCCGGCCAGCATTACGACCGGACGGTCGACCGCCCTCAGGAAGAAGCTGCCCTGCGGACCGACGAACTTCATCCGGACGCCGGCCTTGGCGTCGCTTGCGAGCCAGCCGCTCATGAGGCCGCCGGGCACGTTGCGGATGAGGAAGCTGGCTTCGCTCGCTCCGACCTTCGAACTAAAGGAGTAAGAGCGGTGCTCGCTTGTTCCCGGAACGGTCAGATTGACGTACTGACCTGGGAGGAAGCCGAGCGCGTCGGGCTTGTCGAGCTTCAATTTGAGGATGATGGTGCTGTCCGAGACGAGTTCGACCGAACTTACTTCCCCGCCGTGCTCGGCCGGTTTGACCTTGCACGCACCGGACGGCACCGGAACGGCGATGACGCAGTCCGACGAGGCCACCATCTGGCAGGTCAGTACCATTCCCTCTTCGGCTTCCGTCTCACTCAGGGCATCCTCGAGATACTCATCGCCGAGATCGTACTCGCCCTGTTCGCAGCGGCATTTGCAGGTGCCGCATACTCCGTCCGAGCAGTCCATCGGCAGATTGATCTTGTTGCGGTAGGCCGCGTCGAGGACCTTTTCGCCCTCGTTGCAGTCGATGAAATGGGTCGCCCCGTCTTCGAAATTCAGCGCTATGCGATAGGTCATGTCACCTCTCCGGTCGGCCGATGCCGCGTCAGATGTGATAGATGTCGATCACCTGGTGGATGTAGTCGCTCTTGAGAACGACCTTCTTGGCCGCTATGCGCGGCTCGTCGCCGGCTGTATCCAGTGTGTAGAAGGCCGTGCCGAAGAAGATATCCGTCTTCTTGTAACGGTGGCTCAGCGTGTGCCAGTTGAAGCGCACGTCGGCTTCTCCTTCCCGTTCCGCCACGATCTCGATGTTGGAGACGTTGTGGCTGGTCCGGGGCTCCGGCGTGCTGGCGCCGGAGCGCTCCGTCTTGATCCTGAAGACGCGGTCCTCCAGACCCTCCCGGTTGGGATAGTAGATCAGCGAGATGTCCTTCTGAGGATCCTCGACCAACCGGTCGTCGTCGTCCCAGCAAGGCATCCAGAAAACGGTGTCGGGCGAGTAGAGCTTGATCCAGTCATCCCACTGGCGATCGTCCAGAAGGCGAGCCTCGCGATAGAGGAAGGCGCGGATCCGCTCGAGATCGAGCTTCGTCGAGGGAGACGTGGCTACGGCTGCCGTGGCGGTCATACTGCATCTCCCTGTGTCGCGAGGCCGCGTTCGGTGTCGCCACCTGTCCGGAGAATCGCTTCGCGCAGCGACTTCGCCCAAAATTCGTGCTGACGCACGAAAAGACCCTCGTCCTCGCTGCGTTCGCCGCTCAGGATCGGCTTCAGACCGATGGCCTTGGCGTTTTCGTCCGGACCGTCGATCCAGTGGACGGCGCCGCGGCTAAGATCGTTCCAGAGGTCGCCGGCGCCTACGTAGGCCGTCTGGCAGGCGCGGAATTCCTCGAGGTCGTCGGGGGTGCCCATGCCCGAGACGTTGAAGAAGTCTTCGTATTGCCGGATGCGGACGGCGCGCTCCTGTGCGTTCTCGCCCTTCGGCGCGAAGCAGTAGATCGTGACCTCGGTCTCGTTGACGCTGATCGGCCGCACGACTCGGATCTGGGTCGAGAACTGGTCCATCAGATAGACGTTCGGGTAGATGCCGAGATTGCGCGTCTGCCCGACGATGAAGCCGGCGCGGTCCTTGCCGAGACGGCTTTCTATCTCGTCCTTGTGGTTGAATACGGGACGGACCTCGGGATTGAGAAGATTGGTCCACAGCAGGATATGGCCGTTCTCGAAGCCGTAAACGCCGCCGACGCTCTTCGACCAGCCGTTCGCGTCGACCGTCTTGGTGCCTTCGTTTTCATAGTTGCGGCGGCCCATCGTCGCCGAATAATTCCAGTGCACCGAACTCACGTGATAGCCGTCGGCGCCGTTCTCCATCTGGAGTTTCCAGTTGCCGTCGTAGATGTATGAGGAATTGCCGCGCAGCACCTCGATGCCGTCGGGCGCACCGTCGACGATCTGGTCGATCACGGCCTTGGCGCCGCCGAGATACTCCTCGAGCGACAGTACGTCGGCATTCAGGCTGCCGAACAGGAAGCCCCGGTAGCTTTCGAACCGCGGCACTCTCGCCAGGTCGTGCGAGCCTTCCGTGTTGAACGAGGCTGGATAGTCTCCGTTCTTGCCGTCCTTCACCTTCAGGAGCTTGCCCGCGTTGCTGAACGTCCAGCCGTGGAACGGACACGTGAAGCTTGCCTTGTTGCCGTGTTTGCGCCGGCACAGCATCGCGCCGCGATGCGCGCAGGCGTTGATCATGGCGTGGAGCTTGCCGGCCTTGTCACGGGTGATCATGACCGGCTTGCGACCGATCCAGGTGCCGAAGTAGTCGTTGTTGTCCGGGATCTGGCTTTCATGGGCCAGGTAGACCCAGTTGCCTTCGAAGATGTGCCGTATCTCGAGGTCGTACATCTCTGCGTCGGTGAAGATGTCGCGACGGCACCTAAACAGGCCGCGCTCCTTGTCCTCGATCACCGCGCCTTCGATGCGCTCCAGTACCGTCGTCATCGTTCCTCTCCTGTGGTTCGCTTTTCGGGTCGATTTCGGACCGGGGCTATGCCGCGTCGGCGCGCTGCCGGGTCGAAAGCTGTTCGTCGGCGCCGTCCGAGGCGCGCTGAAGCTGGAAGTCGAAATTTATGTAGGCGCTGTCGCCCTGACGCTGCGGCATCGGCAGGAGACCGTCGCGGGTAGCGAACGCGAAATCGTCGGCCGCGTGGGGATCGTCGCCGAAGTTGATCTGCGTGGTCAGCTTGCGGTAGCCGGGCGCCTCGATGAAGAAATGCACGTGTGCCGGACGATGACCGTGGCGGCCGATCGCCTTCATCATCGTGTCGGTGGCGCCGCCCGGCGGCACGGAGTAACCGTTCGGCATCTTCGAGTGGAACGCATAGTTGCCGTCCGGACCGAGCTTGATGCGGGCGCGGTTGTTGAACGGGGTCTGTTCGCGGGTAGGGTCGAAGTGCGAGTACCAGCCCTGCGAGTTGGCGTGCCATACGTGCACCACCGCGTTCTTCACCGGCTCGCCGTCCGGACCGGTCACCTTGCCGCGCATGTAGAGGCTGCCGGTCTGGTCCGCGTCCTTGGTGAGATTGACGTCGCCTTCCTGGAGCGGCGCGCCCGCCACGTAGAGAGGACCTTCGATCGTGCGAGGCGTGCCGCCGGTGAGCCCGGCTTCCGCGTCTTTTGCGTCCATGAAGAGGTCGAGGAAATGCTCGAGACCGGAACCGGGGACCATCAGGCCGTATTCCGGCGCGCCCTTCTGCATGAAGTTCACCGCACCCCAGAATTCGTCTTCGCTGATGTCGTGGCGGACGATGATCTGGGCGGCAGCTTCCACGATGTCGCGGAAGATCGCCTTCAGACGGGCGTCCCCGCCCGATTGGTTGAGACCGGCGGCCTTGTCAAGCAGTGCCTGGACCTCCGGGGTCTTCACGAAGTTCGTATCCATGTCATCTCTCCCTTGGTTTTCAGTCCGCTGCGCGGACGTTCGTAGTCGGTTCGAAGCGTTAGCGGTCGTCGTCATGCAGCGAAGACGGGTGCCGGCAGAGCGGCGTCACGTCCATCTCCATGAACGGATAGAGCGGCAGGCTCGTCAGGATGTCGTGGAGTTCGGCGTTGCTTTCGACGTCGAAGATGCTGACGTTCGCGTAGAGGCCGACGACGCGCCAGATGTGTCGCCACTTGCCGGCGCGCTGTAGTTCCTGGAAGCGCTCCTTCTCGCGTGCCTTGAGGCGCGCGGCTTCCTGCTTGTCGAAGTCCAGCGGTATCCGCACGTTCATCCGAACCATGGTCAGCATGACTCAAGCTCCCTTTGCCGCGACGACGTGCAGGGTCGGCGCCGTCCGGTCGCGGCGGAAATGGGCGACCTTGTCTTCGTCAAGCGCGATGCCCAGACCTGGACCCGTGGGAACGCCTAGCGTGAAGTCGGCGTAATCGAGCGGCTCGGCCAGGATTTCCTCTGTCAGCAACAACGGACCGAACAGTTCGGTGCCCCATTCCATCGCCGGCAATGCGGCAAAGAGGTGCGCCGAGGCCGCGGTGCCAACGCTGC
>JAIEPP010000199.1 GCA_019748335.1 Xanthobacteraceae bacterium | reverse complement strand
ATTTCATCCTGGGTCGCGGGCAGGTCGCCGCCGGCGGCGATGCGAATCTGCTCCAGCACGAGGTCGATATCGGTGATCATCTCGGTGACGGGATGCTCGACCTGGATGCGGGTGTTCATCTCGATGAAATAGAACTCGCCGTCCTCGTACAGGAACTCGATGGTGCCGACACCGAGATATTTCATGTCCTGCATGGCTTTCGCGCAGGTCGCGCCGATTTTCGCGCGCGCTGCTGCAGCCAGAACCGGCGAGGGGCCTTCTTCCCACACCTTCTGGTGCCGGCGCTGCAGCGAGCAGTCGCGCTCGCCGAGATGGATGGCGCCGCCGCGGCCGTCGCCCAGCACCTGGATTTCGATGTGGCGCGGCTTCTGCAGATATTTCTCGAGATAGACCGAAGCGTCGCCGAAGGCCGATTTGGCCTCGTTGGAAGCGGTCGACAGCGCCATCATCAGGTCGTCTTCGGTGTGCGCGACCTTCATGCCGCGTCCGCCGCCGCCGGCCGCCGCCTTCACCAGCACCGGAAAGCCGATCGCCCTGCCGATCGCCATCGCGTCGTCTTCGGGGCCGACCCCGCCGTCGGAGCCGGGCACCACGGGAATGCCGAGCCGCTTGGCGGTCTTCTTGGCTTCGATCTTGTCGCCCATCAGGCGGATGTGCTCGGCCTTCGGGCCGATGAAATGCAGGTTGTGCTCGCCCAAGATCTCGGCGAAGCGCGCGTTCTCGGACAGGAAACCATAGCCGGGATGCACGGCGTCGGCGCCGGTGATCTCGCAGGCCGCCAGCAGCGCTGGAATGTTGAGATAGCTGTCCTTGGACGGCGGCGGCCCGATGCAGACGCTTTCGTCGGCGAGGCGCACATGCATGGCGTCGGCGTCGGCGGTAGAATGCACCGCGACTGTGGAGATGCCGAGTTCCTTGCACGCGCGCAGCACGCGCAGGGCGATTTCGCCGCGATTGGCTATCAGTATCTTGTCGAACATCGCAGCGCCTGACGTTGACCGAGTTTACTCAATGATGACCAGCGGCTCGCCGAATTCGACCGGCTGGCCGTCCTCGACGAGAATCTGCGTCACGGTGCCCGCGCGCGGCGAGGGAATCTGGTTCATCGTCTTCATCGCTTCGATGATCAAAAGCGTCTGTCCGGCCGACACCTTGCTGCCGACCTCGATGAACGGCTTGGCGCCGGGCTCCGGCGACCAGTAGGCGGTGCCGACCATCGGCGAGGGGACCACGCCGGGATGCTTGGCGAGATCGGCGATGGCGGCAGGTGTCACCGACGCGCCGGACATGGCGGGAGCGGACTGGAAACCCGTGGGCATCGCGGCGGTCACGGTGATGTTGCGTGCGACACGGACCCGCAGGCCGGCGCGTTCGATCTCGATTTCAGTGAGGCTGGTTTCATCCAGCAGCAAAGCCAGTTCGCGAATGAGCGCGCTGTCGTCGCTTTTGAAGTGTGCGGCCGATTTGTCCGCTGACTTGTTCTCGGGCGGTTTCGCCATGCTCTTGATCCGGAATCTCGATGTGGGTGACGGCTGAGGCGTCAGGCGTTGGTGTCGGGTTTTAAGGTCAGGTGTTCGCTTTGGCGCCGATTTTGGCGGCAAGGCCGTTGATGGCGAGCCGGTAGCCATCGATTCCGAATCCACAGAGCGACGCGAAGGCGGCCCTGGCGGTGAAGGAATGATGACGAAAATCCTCGCGGGCGTGAATGTTGCTGACGTGCACTTCAACCGTCGGAATCTTGACCCCGACGATCGCGTCATGCAGCGCGATCGAGGTGTGCGAATAGCCGCCGGCATTGATGATGATGCCAACCGCCTTCTTCTCCCGCGCCTCGTGGATGAAATCGATCAGCTCGCCCTCGCGGTTGGACTGCCGGCAATCGGCCTTGAGCCCGAATTGCGCGGCGGTCTGCGCGCACAGCTTCTCGACATCAGCGAGCGTCGCATGGCCGTAGGTCTCTGGCTCCCGCGTCCCCAGGAGATTGAGGTTGGGGCCGTTGAGCACATAGATCGTCGCGGCGGGGGCCTGGGCCATCGGATTCCGTGAAATGGGGGCGGGTTGGTCGCGGGGTTATAAGTAACAACGCGGCCAAGGGGAAGCCTTCCGGCAGTTTTGAACACCCCCGAACGCTTCATCCGGTTCCTAAAAAGCTCGATATAACCGACGGGAATCGTTGATTAACCAATATTGGGGATGAGCAATCCGCCATGCAAAAGGGGGCGGGCATTGCTGCCCACCCCCAAAGCGTCACCGATACGAAAGCGGCTTAGCCTTCGATGATGTAGACGATCTCACGCGTCTGCGGACGGACGATGATGTACTGCCCGCGCACGAAGATCACGTCGTAGCCACGCCATTCCGGATAGATCTCGACGATCCGGGGCGGCAGGGGATGGAAGCGAACCGAGGCTGGCACAGCCGTGCCGACCGAAATGTTGAAGTTCACATTGGTGGTTTCCTGAATCTTCTCCGACTTGATGGCGGAGACGATCTGGGTGCGCTTCTCGGCCGGCGGAGCCGCGGTCGCCGAGGTGGCGGCGTTGCCGACCGTCTTGCTTTCCGTGGTCGAGCCCGGCTTGCCGTCGGCTGCGGTCTTGCTGTCGGCGCCGGTTGCCCCCTTGGTCTGGGCATTCATGTTGCCGTTGGCCTTGGTGCCTTCAGTCTTGGAGCCTTCAGCAGCCTTGGAGCCTTCGGGCTTCATGCCACCCTTGGCGGCGTCGTTCTCGGAGCTCATGCTCTTCGACTTCTCGCCGGTCTTGGTGTCCTGCGCGCTCTTGCTGGACGGCATCTTGTCGGTGGATTCAGCCTTCATGCCGGAGTCCGAGCCCTTCATGCCCGGGGATTCGGCACCCTTCGCGGCCGGAGCGGAGTCACGGTTCATCGTGCTCGGCGCAGCGCGCTCCGAGGGCGCGCTCTGGGTAGCGGCACCGCCTGCAGCGCCGCCGCCTTCACGGCTCATGCCCTGCGCATTGGCAAAACCGGTTCCGGCGATCAGCGCCGCGGCTGCAACTGAAATCATAAAGCGATTAGTCATTCGAAGTTCTCCTCACATGTCTGCATTGCCCGCCCGACAACGGAGTGAGGGGATCGATGTTCCCTGCTATTCGCGGTTCCATCCACTTTGTTTTGTAAGAGCTGGTTTTGTTCGAGCACGCTTCGTGCAAGTTCGCTTGATGAATGCGTGATGAACCGTTTTGCCGGAGATTGCCGCAAACGAAAAAGGCCGGCTCGGGAGCCGGCCTTTCGTGGTTCGTTCGACAGGTGAAGCGTCAGCAGGTCGCCTTGCCGCAGCGGGCGACGCCGATCTTTTCCTTCAGGCTATCGACACCGACCGCGCCGATCACGACCTGCTTGCCGATCACGTAGCTCGGGGTGCCGTTCATGCCCATGGCTTCGGCCAGCTTGAAGTTTTCCTCAAGCGTGTTCTTGACCTCGGCGCTGGCCAGATCCTTCTCGAGCTTGCCCATGTCGAGGCCGACTTCCTTGGCAACCGCCATGGCGCGGGCCTTGTCGGCGGCGCCGCGGCCACCGAGCAGCTTCTGGTGGAAGTCGAGATATTTCTTGCCGGTCGGATCCTGCATGCGGACGGCGACCGCGACCTGCGCGGCTTCCACCGAGCCCGCGCTCAGCACCGGAAATTCCTTGAGCACGACCTTCAGCTTCGGATCGGCCTTCATCAATTCCATCATGTCGGTCATCGCGCGTTTGCAATAGCCGCAATTGTAGTCGAAGAACTCGACGAAGGTGACGTCGCCGTCCTTGTTGCCGAGCGTGACGCCGCGCGGCGAGTTGAAGATCGCTTCGGCGTTGTTGGAAACCCCGGCCTCGTGCTTCTGGGCTTCCGCCGCGGTCTGGCGCTTGGATAGTTCGGCCATCGCCTCTTCGAGGACTTCCGGGTGTGCGATCAGGTAATTCCGGACGATGCTCTCGATGTCGCCGCGCTGGGTGTCGGAGAAGCCTTGCGCGGAAGCGGGCAGCGACGCGGTGCCAAGCGCGAACGCCAGCAACGCGGGAACGAGGAAACGGAACGAGGGCATCAGCAAATCCTTTTGCGGCGAGTACCCGGCAGTCATGGCTAAGCCGGCTCTTGGAATACGTTGGAATCTCGGGTTGGTTCTAACTTAACCTATCCAAATACGGTTTATTCCTAGTTGCCTTTCTGGCCCGGAAGCGGCCTGGCGCTCACAATATCGTCAGCCTTGACCCATCCCGGCGTTCCGATCGCGAACCGCGTTTTCGCCCGCGATGCGAGGTCGCGCGCGGTCTTGTTGTCGCCGCGGAGAAAGGCGGCCTGGGCCGAGGCGAGGTCGGCCTGGGCGTAGTCTCCCTTGCGGCCATAGGCCATCGCGAGCTGCATATAGCCGATCGGCGCCTCGGTCTCGCGCGCCACCGCCGCGCGCAGAATCGAGATCGCCTCGTCCGTGTTGGCGGTATTATTAGCCGCCACCAGCGCCTGCCCAAGTAACATCTCGATGAGGGGCGCGTTATTGGAGAGCTGCACGGCCTTGCGCAACGGCGCGATGGCCTCCGCCGGCTTGCCGCCTTCCAGCAGTGCCTGGCCGCGCACCTCGTAGAAATAGGGATTATTGGGCTGCAGCGCGATCAGGCCGTCGATCTGGGCCAGTGCGCTACGCAGATCGCCGTGCAGATAGGTGGTGATGGCGTGCGCATAGCGGGCGGGCAGGCTGGTGTTGGACATCGGATAGCGCCGGTAGACGGTGTCCTGCCGTTCCATGAAGGCCGAGATCTTGGCGCGCACCATGTCGTGACGCAGTTGCAAGGCCGGGTCGTCCTTCTTGTCCCAATAAGGGCTGGAGCGCGCCAGTTCCTCCAGCGCGCGCACGCGTTCGGCCGGCATCGGGTGCGACTGCACGTAGGGGTCGGCGCCGCGCGCCGCGAACAGGCTCTCCTCGGAGAAGCGTTTGAAGGTCTCGTACATGCCTTTCGCCGATTGGCCGGTCGCGGTCAGAAACTTCACGCCGGCCTTGTCGGCGTTTTCTTCCTGCTGGCGGATGTATGACAGCAGGTTCCGCTTGATCATTTCACCCGGTGCAGCAAACGCGGCTGCGCCGGCATTGGTCAGGCCGTTGTTGCCGCCGCCGCGGGCGCCGGCGACCATCGCACCCGCGCCGAGCAGCATGGCGATGATCATCTGGGTCTGCGCCTGCGCCATCTGTTCGCGCATCTTGGAAAGGTGGCCGCCGGCAAGATGGCCGGTTTCGTGCGCCATCACGCCGATGATCTGGTTCGGCGTGTCCGATTGCATGATCGCACCATAGTTCACGAAGATGCGGCGGCCGTCGGCAACGAACGCGTTGAACTGTGCCTCGTTGATGATCACCATCTGGATGTTCTGTTTTTCCAGACCGGCGGCGCGCAGGATCGGCCTGGTATATTCGCGCAG
Source organism: Xanthobacteraceae bacterium (assembly GCA_019748335.1). Lineage (GTDB taxonomy): Bacteria > Pseudomonadota > Alphaproteobacteria > Rhizobiales > Xanthobacteraceae > Bradyrhizobium. The sequence continues at coordinate 9,064 of JAIEPP010000199.1, read as the reverse complement.
CAATTGCTCCGACTCGGTGTCGCGCAGCGTCGACGGGCCCTTGTTTTCCTGCGCCAGCGCAGCCGTCGGCGCGATCGCAAGCGCGACCGCCGCGGTCAGCGCGGTCAACTTCATCAGCTTTTTGCGTAAGGCGAGGCGGAGCATAAGCGGTCTTTTGTCGATTGCGATCTTCTAGAATTGAGGGCAGCGATTGGTCGTCGCCCGGATTTTGGCCCGGACCCGGTTCGGTTCTGATTAGATCAGAAGCAGGCTCCAGTGTGTTGTCACAACGCGTTTTCCTGGTGCGAACCGGTATCACTTCGCGGGAAAACGCTATAACAAGCCATGAAATAACAACCCCTGGAATGCGGCCAGTCTGGGGCGGTAACCGGTTCGGGAACCCGAAATCGATCGTAGCCCCCAAATAGCAGAAATCGATGCGCGAAGCGACACTTAGAGACCGTGTGAAAACCCTGTTGACGCCGTCGGGACGGAGCGATGTTCCGCCCTTCATGGTGATGGACGTGATGGCGGCTGCAGCCCGTATCGAGGCGGCCGGCGGCCATGTCATCCACATGGAAGTGGGCCAACCGGCGGCCTCCGCGCCAAAGGCCGCCATCGCTGCCGCGCATGCCGCCCTCGACGAGAGGCGGATCGATTATACCTCCGCGCTCGGCATTCCCTCGCTGCGGGCACGCATCGGCAGGCACTACCGCGATACTTACGGCTGTGCCGTCAACCCTGACAGGATCGTGGTCACGACCGGCTCCTCCGGCGGCTTCATCCTGGCGTTCCTCGCGATGTTCGAGCCGGGCGACCGGGTCGCGGTCACCGTGCCCGGCTACCCGCCATACCGGCATATCCTCACGGCGCTCGGTTGCGAACCGGTGCTGATCGAGACCTCGAGCGAGACGCGGCATGCGCTGACCGGCGAAGCCTTGCTGGCGGCGCATCGCAAGACTCCGTTGAAGGGTGTGCTGGTCGGCAGCCCCGCCAATCCGACCGGCACCATGATGTCGCGCGAGGCCCTCACCAGCCTGATCAACGCAGCCGAGGGCGCCGGCATCCGTTTCATCTCCGACGAGATCTATCACGGCCTCGATTACGCGTTTCCGGCCGTGACGGCGGCCGAGTTGTCGCCGCAGGCGCTGGTGATCAACTCGTTCTCGAAATATTTCTGCATGACCGGTTGGCGGGTCGGCTGGATGGTGGTGCCGGAACCGCTGGTGCGGCCGATCGAGCGGCTGCAGCAGAATCTGTCGATCTCGGTGCCGACGCTGTCGCAGATCGCAGCCGAAGCGGCCTTCGCGGGTGCCGACGAGATGGAAGCGATCAAACGCGGCTATCAGGAGAACCGTCGCATCCTGATCGAGGGCCTGCCGAAGGCCGGCCTGACCAAGTTCCTGCCCGCCGACGGCGCGTTCTATCTTTACGCCGATGTGTCCGACTTCACCGCGGACAGCTTGGAATTCGCCAACCGCATGCTGGAAAAGGCCCATGTCGCGGCGACGCCGGGCGTCGATTTCGATCCGATCCATGGCCGCGCCTTCATTCGCTTCTCCTATGCGCGTTCAGCCGACGAGATGCGCGAGGCGGTGACGCGCATCGCGCGCTGGCTCGGCTAGAACGATCGGCCGTCAATCATCTTTCACCTTTCCCGAACCGAGACCGGAGCGCTGTCCTTGTCCGATAGAACCATGTCCGAATCCGCCGCCGTCAGGCATTTTCCGCTCGCCGAGATGCTGTGGCCGCATCGCGCGGACGGATCGCTCCGCGTCCTGCGCGGCGTCATCCTGATCGCGCTGGGAACGGCGCTGCTGACCTTGTCGGCCAAGGTCAATCTGCCGCTGCCCTACGTGCCGATGACGCTGCAGACGCTGGTGGTGCTGATGATCGGCGCCGCCTATGGCTGGCGTCTCGGCGCTGCTACCGTGATCGCCTATCTGGCCGAGGGCGCGATCGGCCTTCCGGTATTTGCCGGTCCCGTCGGCGGTCTCGCGCCGCTGGTCGGTCCGACAGCCGGATACCTCTATGGCTTCGTGCTGGCGGCTCTCGCCACGGGATGGTTGAGCGAGCGCGGCTGGGACCGCTCGGTGCCGCTTTTGTTCGCGGCGATGGGACTCGGACACATCCTGATCCTCGGTGCCGGATTCAGCTGGCTGGCGTTCGGCATGAAGCTCGGCGTCGACAAGGCCTGGCTGGTCGGAATCGTGCCGTTTATCGCCGCATCGCTGGTCAAGAATGCGCTTGGTGCTGCGCTGGTGCCGGCGATCCGGCGGCTGTCCGCGCCGCGCGCCTAGAATCGCACTGTCCAGAACCGGTTGCCGGCGGAGCAATACCATTTGACTCCGCTGGTCCAAATGATTTGGCTGTAGTCCGGCGGGAGCGCGAGGATATGCGCATAAAATCCGCAACTTCTGAGGGGGAGTGAACGTCATGGCGGCAACGATTGCGACCGGAGCACCGGTCAGCGCGGCAAAGCCCTGGTACCGGGTTCTCTACGTTCAGGTGCTGATCGCCATCGTGCTCGGCGCACTGGTCGGCTGGTTGTGGCCCGCTTTCGCGACCAATGACTGGATCAAGGCGCTCGGCGACGGCTTCATCAAGCTGATCAAGATGGTGATCGCGCCGATCATCTTCTGCACCGTCGTTTCCGGCATCTCGCATATCCAGGACGCGAAGAAGGTCGGCCGCATCGGCGTCAAGGCGCTGGTCTATTTCGAAATCGTCTCGACCTTCGCACTGCTGATCGGGCTCGTCGTCGGCAACCTGGTCAAGCCGGGCGCCGGTTTTGGCGGCGCCATGGCCGACGCGACCAAGGTCGCCGGCTTCGCCAAGCAGGCCGAAGCACAGAAGAGCGTCGATTTCTTCCTGCACATCATTCCCGATACCGTGGTCGGCGCCTTCGCGCAGGGCGAAATCCTCCAGGTTCTGTTGTTCGCGATCCTGTTCGGCTTTGCGTTGATGGGCCTCGGCGAGCGCGGCCATACCATTCGTGCCTTTGTCGACGACGCCGCCCACGCCGTGTTCGGCGTCATCGCCATCGTCATGAAGGTGGCTCCGATCGGCGCATTCGGCGCCATGGCCTTCACCATCGGCAAGTTCGGCACCGGCGCGATCCTGAACCTGATGGGGCTGATCGCGACATTCTATCTCACCGCGGCACTGTTCGTGTTCGTCGTGCTCGGCGTGATCGCACGGATAGTCGGTTTCTCGATCTTCAAGTTCCTGGCCTACATCAAGGACGAATTGTTGATCGTGCTCGGCACCTCATCCTCGGAAAGCGCGCTGCCCTCCCTGATGGAAAAGCTGGAGCGGCTCGGCTGTTCGAAGTCGGTCGTCGGCCTCGTGGTGCCGACCGGTTACTCGTTCAACCTCGACGGCACCAACATCTACATGACGCTGGCGACGTTGTTCATCGCCCAGGCGCTCGGCTTCGACCTGACGCTCGGCCAGCAGATCACGATCCTTCTGGTCGCGATGCTGACCTCGAAGGGCGCTTCCGGCATCACCGGCGCCGGCTTCATCACGCTGGCGGCGACGCTGGCGGTGGTCGATCCGCGGCTGGTGCCGGGCATGGCGATCGTGCTCGGCATCGACAAGTTCATGAGCGAGTGCCGCGCGCTGACCAATCTGTGCGGCAACGGCGTTGCCTGCGTGGTGGTTTCGTGGTGGGAGGGCGAGCTCGATCACGACCGGCTGCGCGCCAATCTCAACAAGGAGATCGATCCGACGGACGTGGAGACCGCGCTCACGACCGGCTGACTTCCTGGCGGCGGCAACGTGCATCGGCAGGTCAACCTGCCGATGCGTATTGCCGGGTGACGTAATGCCGCTTCCCCAGATTCCTCAATCAACAAAGCAAAACGGGAGACGGACACTTGATCGGATTTCGAATTCTGCAACGAACCCGCAAGGTCGACGCCGACACGGTGTCGAAATTCAGCGCGCTGCCGGTCGCCAATATCAGCGATTCGATGTCGCGCATGACGGCGGGCGGCGCGTCGTTGCGTCCGATGCACGCCGGCGGCGTGCTTGCCGGTCCGGCCTTCACCGTCAAGACCCGGCCGGGCGACAACCTGATGCTGCACAAGGCGATCGATATCGCCGAGCCGGGCGACGTGATCGTGGTCGATGGCGGCGGTGATCTTACCAATTCGCTGATCGGCGAAATGATGTCCGCACATGCGGAGCAGCGCGGCATCGCCGGCATGGTGATCTACGGTTCGATCCGCGACTACGACTCGATTCATGCCGGCAAGTTTCCGGTCTTCGCCGCCGGCGTCACCCATCGCGGTCCGTACAAGGACGGCCCCGGTGAAATCAACGTCCCGATCGCGATCGACGGCATGGTGATTGAGCCCGGCGACCTCATCGTCGGCGACGGCGACGGCATCGTCTGCGTTCCCTTCGCGAACACCGCTGATGTCCTGAAGGCCACGACCGCCAAGCACGAGGCGGAAAACAAGCAGCTCGCGGCTATCAAGGCGGGAAAAAGCGATCGCAGCTGGGTCGATGTCAGCCTGAAGAAGCTCGGCGTCATTTCCTAAAGTCAGGGGATACCGATCATGCTGAACGGAATGGCAATGCCGGGCGGTCGGTTGCTCGCCTGTGGCTGCTACGCGCCGCCGGCTGCAATGCTGGCCGCCGCGGTTGTCAACGACGCCAGCTCCGGCGGCACCTCCGCGCCGGTCAATGTCGAGGCGGCAGCGGGCAGGGCGAAGGCGACCGGCGCGGGGGCGGGTGGACTCGTGATCGATTGTCACGGGCACTACACGACCGAGCCGAAGGCCTTGTTCGACTGGCGCAAGCGCCAGATCGATGCGATCGGCGATCCCTCGCAGACTCCAAAGGTCGACGCGCTTGTTATCAGCGACGACGAACTGCGCGAGAGCGTCGAGGGCGCCCAGTTGCGGCTGCAGCGCGAGCGCGGCACCTCGTTGACGATATTTTCGCCGCGCGCCTCCGGCATGGGCCATCATGTCGGCGATGCCGCGGTGTCGGCGGCGTGGTCGCGGGTCTCGAACGACCTGATCTTCCGGCTCACAAAACTCTATCCGAAGAATTTTATCGGCGTTTGCCAGTTGCCGCAGTCGACAGGTGTCGCGCCGAAAAATTGTATCGCCGAGCTCGAACGCTGCGTCACTGAACTAGGCTTCGTCGGCTGCAACCTCAACCCGGATCCATCCGGCGGGTTCTGGAAGGAGCCGCCGCTATCGGACAAATGGTGGTATCCGCTCTACGAGAAGATGGTGGAGCTGAACGTTCCGGCGATGGTCCATGTCAGCGCTTCCGCCAATTCCGTCTTCCACGCCACCGGCGCGCATTACATCAATGGCGACACCACCGCGTTCATGCAGTTCCTGACCTCGGACCTGTTCCGCGATTTCCCGACGCTGAAGTTCATCATTCCCCATGGCGGCGGGGCTGTGCCCTATCACTGGGGCCGCTATCGCGGGCTGGCGCAGGACCTGAAGCGTCCGCCGCTGTCGGAGCTGCTGCTGAACAACGTGTTCTTCGATACCTGCGTCTATCATCAGGCCGGCATCGATCTGCTGACCAAGGTAATTCCGGCCAGGAACATCCTGTTCGCTTCCGAGATGGTTGGGGCAGTGCGGGGGATCGATCCGGAAACCGGCGCTTACTTCGACGATACCAAGCGCTACATCGAGCAAACGCCCTCGCTGGACGCCGCCGGCCGGCGCGCGATCTTCGAGGGCAATGCACGTGCCGTCTACGGCCGGCTATCAGCCAGGCTGGACGGCTGAAGTCTTCGCTTGCCGAGTGAACAAAAAAACCGCCCGGTTTTGCCGGGCGGTTTTCTCTTTTGTGCTGTCGTTTACTCGCCGTTGCCGAAGCGCCGTGACCACCAGCCCGCCTTGCGCGGGGCAGCGTCATCGCCGCCCGCGGCCGGCGTCGGTTCCGCCGATGCAGGTGAGGCGACCGGCTCAGGCGTGTGGTGGCTGACAGCAGGCGACGGCTCGGAGGGAGCGGCGGTCGCGAAGCTGACCTTTTCGCGCACGGTGGAACGGCGCCGCGCCGCGGCTCGTTCGGCTTCCTGTGCGGTCTCTTCAACACTCGGCGCGGTCGCGACCGGCTCTGGCCGGGCCACCGGTTCTGGCTGAGCGTAAGCTGCGGGTTGCAACTGTGCCGGCTCCGGTTCGGGTTGAACGAGGGTCGGGGCGGGCTCGTACGAGGCGCCATCGAAATCGGCAACCGCGTCGGCGGCTTCCGGTGCCGATGTCGGTCCGAGTTCGTCGGAAATCGATCCGATGAGACCGTCTTCCGTTCCGTTGCCGCGCCGACGGCGTCCGCCACGACGGCCGCGACGGCGCGGGCGCCGTTCGCCGTTCGCGCCCTGCTCGCCGCGCGCCACGCCGGGCTGCTCGTCGCCTTCGTCCTCGTCGGATTCGCCTTCGTCGGCGGGCCCGCCTTCCATGGCTTCCGCCACGACACGCATCGCGTCACTTTCCTCGCGCGGAGCGCCATTGTCCTCGCGCGGTGCGCCGCCCTCGCGGGGTTCGCCGCGACCGCGCCGGCGCCGGCGCCGCTTGCGGCGTTGACTGTCGGCTTCGCTTTCGCCGCTGACTTCTTCGCCGCCGGTAGACTCTTCCGCCAGACCTTCGGTCTCGTCGGTCTCGACTTCGGCTTCGGTCTCGAGATCGAACGCCTCTTCGTCCTCATAGGGCTCGTCGACCTGGGGCGGCGAGGCGGCCGCCTGCGCCACCAGCAAGGCCTTGGCCGCTTCCAGCGTATGCACCTGTTCGCCGCGATCGATAATGAACGACTGCTGGCCGCTCACGGTCGGGTCGGCCACGACGGCGAGCGTGACCTTGAAGGCGTTTTCGAGATCGCGCAGATGGCCGCGCTTGTGGTTGAGGACGTAGAGCGCGACGTCGGTCTTGGTGCGCACCACCAGATTGTGGGTGGCGCCCTTCATCAGGATCTCTTCGATGCCGCGCAGCAGCTGCAGCGCCACCGACGAGACCGAACGGACATGGCCGCTGCCGCCGCACTGCGTGCAGGGTTCGGTCGAGCTTTCCAGCACGCTGGCGCGAATGCGCTGACGCGACATTTCCAGCAAGCCGAAATGCGAGATGCGCCCGACCTGGATGCGCGCGCGATCCTGCCGCAGGCAGTCGGAGAGCTTGCGCTCGACCGCCCGATTGTTGCGCTTCTCGTCCATGTCGATGAAGTCGATGACGATCAGGCCGGCGAGGTCGCGCAATCGAAGCTGGCGGGCGACTTCCTCTGAAGCCTCCAGGTTGGTCTTGAGCGCGGTATCCTCGATATGGTGTTCGCGGGTCGAGCGGCCGGAGTTGACGTCGATCGAGACCAGCGCCTCGGTCTGGTTGATGACGATGTAGCCGCCGGAGCGCAGTTGCACCGTGGGCGAGAACATCGCGTCCAACTGGCTCTCGACGCCCATCCGCGAGAACAACGGCTGGCCGTCGCCATACTTGCGCACCGCCCGCACGTTGGAGGGCATCAGCATCTTCATGAAGTCGCGGGCTTCCTGGTAACCGGCTTCGCCGGCGACCTGGATTTCGTCGATTTCCTTGTTGTAGAGGTCGCGCAGCGAGCGCTTGATCAGCGATCCCTCCTCGTAGACGAGGGTCGGGGCCTGCGACTTCAGGGTCATGTCGCGCACGGTTTCCCACATGCGGATCAGATACTCGAAATCGCGCTTGATCTCGGGCTTGGTCCGTGAGGCGCCGGCGGTGCGCAGGATGATGCCCATGCCCTCGGGCACGTCGAGATCCTGCACCACTTCCTTCAGGCGCGAACGGTCCTGGGCCGAGGTGATCTTGCGGCTGATGCCGCCGCCGCGCGCGGTGTTGGGCATCAGCACCGCATAGCGGCCGGCCAGCGACAGATAGGTCGTCAGCGCAGCACCCTTGTTGCCGCGTTCTTCCTTGACGACCTGAACCAGCATCACCTGGCGGCGCTTGATGACTTCCTGGATCTTGTACTGGCGGCGCGGGCGGAAGGCGCGCTCCGGAACTTCTTCCAGCACGTCGTCGCCACCGACGGATTCGACGTGTTCTTCCTCGGCGTCGTCTTCTTCTTCTTCATCGTCATGATGTTCATCGCCGCCGGCTACGGCAGCATGCTCGTCATGCGGGTGAGATTCGTGTTCTTCGCTCGCGTGCTCGCCGTGCGGCGCGTCGTCGGCATGCGCGGCGTTTTCCAGCGCGTGCTCTTCGTCGTGATGATCGTCGTGATGCGTGTGTTCGGCGGGCGTTTCCGCCACGAAAGCCTCGACCGGCGCCGGGGCGGCTGCCGCGACCGGTGCATCGCTCGCGGCATCCTCGTGATGGTGATCGTCATGATCGTGCGCGTGGTGATCATGATCGTGATCGTGCTCATGGCCTTCATGGCCGTGCGCGTGATGCTCCGCCTCGGTGTGCGGATGATCGGAATCGTGGGCGTGCGCTTCGGCGAGGAATCCCTCGGTGTGCACACCTTCCGGGTTCTCGTTCGAGTGTTCGTTCGAGTGTTCGTTGTGTTCCTGGCCCTCATAAGGCTGGGCGGCCAGCGTGGGATCGACGCCGGCATTCTCAACGACGTCGCTCTGGACGCGGTCGCCATGGCCGCGTCGGCGCGCGTTGCGATGACGCGAGCGACCGCCGCCGCCGCTGCGGCGGTGGTTGGAGCGGTTCTCGCTCTCTTCCTCGGCTTCGCGGTGGGCGCGTTCGTCGGCCTCGATCAGCGCCTGACGGTCGGCGACCGGGATCTGGTAGTAGTCGGGGTGGATTTCGCTGAAGGCGAGGAAGCCGTGGCGGTTGCCGCCATATTCGATGAAAGCCGCCTGCAGCGACGGCTCTACGCGCGTGACCTTGGCGAGGTAGATATTGCCGCGCAGTTGCTTGCGCTGGGCTGTTTCGAAGTCAAATTCCTCGACGCGATTGCCGCGGACCACAACGACCCGGGTCTCTTCCGGGTGGGTAGCATCGATCAACATCTTGTTGGGCATTTTGGAGCTCTTGACGGCGGCGGGCGCGGTCCATGGCGCGCGCAAATTGCGCGGCCCGGTGACGCGACGGTCCACCTGATTCGGGGGTGAGGGGAAGGCCAAAACGCA